>CAZGYW010000086.1:0-8090 GCA_964530495.1 uncultured Anaerolineae bacterium | reverse complement strand
GCGTGTGCTGTTCATAGGCGCGCAGCAGGGCTTCCTTCACCACCAGGTAGACGCCGCCAATCACCTCCGCCGTGTTCTGCGCGCGGTCAAGCTCGGCGGCCAGCAGGGTCAGACCGGGACCGGCATCCCGGTCGGGCTGGTAGGCCCGCAGCTCGCGCAAGCGCAGGCGGAGCTGGTGGGAGGCGTCCGCGCTCTCCCAGATGTGGAGGCCGATCGCGTTCTTGACGTCCCATTCGGGCACGCCGGCCAGCCAGCCGGCCAGGGTGCGCATGCAGGCACGTTCCAGAAAGGCGTAGCGTTTGAGGTAAGCGGTGTTCTGGTCAATGGTCAGGCGTTGGCCGGAGCGGGTCATGGCGCGTGGCATCCTCTGGTAAATGTATAGACAACTTTTGACAATAATCGGTCATATTATACCAAATTTCTCTGATTTATCAAGTCTCCAGGTGAGCAATTTACGTGCCAATCCCCGGTTCAGCGAAGCGGTTGACCGCCGTTCGCACCTGTGGCACAATAAAGGTATAGACAAACGCCGGACGGTTGTGCACATGTTGGCACCCGGCGTGGAGCTTACCATGACCCAGATTATCGAGATCGCCGTTCCCAGCGAGGAGATCGCCCAACGCGCGGAGCGTGTCGCGCTGGCCAAACGCTTCGCCGAGCCGGATCGCGTGCCGGTCATCCCCGCCATCGCGCACCGGTTACTCGTCCCCAGAGTGGGGGTCAGCTTCCGCGACTACTACCGCGACCCCGAAACCATGCTGCGCACCCAGATCCTGGCCCAGAAGTGGCTGATGGAGAACATCCGGACTGATGCCTCCAGCATCACCGGGGCGTGGACGGGCGCCTGGACTGACTTTCAGAACACGTTCGAGGCTGGCAGCCTGGGCTGTGAGGTTGTTTTCCCGGACGACGACATCCCCTGGGTGGGGCCGGGCTGGGTCAAGACCGAAGAAGACCTGGCCCGCCTGGAGGCGATGGACTTTGTGCATGGCGGTCTGAACGCCCGCCAGGTGGAATACCGCAACGCGATGATGGCTGTGGCGGAGAAGTACCCGGTGCGCTTCCAGGGCGGCGAGGTGTTCTACCCCGGCGCCAACCCCGCGCTGACCCATACCTCGGATGGGCCGTTTGGCGTAGCGGGCGACGTGATGGGCCAGACGGAGCTGTTTATGGCCTGCTACGAGCGTCCGGACTTCGTGCGCGAGCTGCTGCGCATCATCACCGACAAGCTGATCGCATACCTGGACTTCTGCTGGGAGGAGGAGCAGCTCGGCCCGCGCGATCTGGCCTGGACCGACGACCTGGCGGTCAACCTGTCTGCCGAGATGTTCCGCGACCTCGTCCTGCCGGAGGAACAGCGCCTGCGCTTCCACTTTGACGGCCGGCTCTCCCTGCACATGTGTGGCAAGACCGATCACCTGCTGGAGATCTTCCGCGACGACCTCCAGATTCACGAGTTGCAGGGCTTTGGCTACCAGGTGGACCTGGACCGTATCGCGGAGGTCATGGGCGGCCGGGTGGTGCTGCTCGGCAACATCAACCCGATGCTGATCCACAGCGGCACGCCCGACCAGGTGCGGGAGGCCACGCGTATCGCCATCGAGAAGCTGGCGCCGCACCGCGGCTACATCATCCAGGACGGCAACAACATCCCGCCCGGCTCCCCGCTGGAGAACATCAACGCCATGATGGAAGCGGCCGAGCTGTACGGGCGCTACCACTAGCCCTGCCCCACTACCGCCAGGAAAGGTTTCCGATGAGCAAGCAGCTCCACGCGATTATCGTGCCCCACACCCACTGGGACCGGGCCTGGTATGTGACCTTCCAGGAGTTCCGCGCCCGGCTGGTGCGCCTGATCGACCGGCTGGTGGACCTGCTGGAGCGCGATCCGGAGTACACGTTCTTCATGCTGGACGGGCAGACCTCGATCCTGGAAGACTACCTGGAGGTGCGTCCGGATCGGGCGGAGACGCTGCAGAAGCTGGCCCTGGCCGGCCGGATCAGCGTCGGGCCGTGGTACGTGCTGCCGGACGAGTTCCTCGTCAGCCCGGAAGCCCTGATCCGCAACCTGATGCTCGGCCACCGCATGGGCGCGCCCTACGGCGGGGTGATGAAGGTCGGGTACGTGCCGGACGGCTTCGGGCATATCGCGCAGTTGCCGCAGATTTTCCAGGGCTTCGGGATCGACTCGGCGTTCTTCTGGCGCGGGGTGGGCCAGGAAGCCGACGACCTGGGCATGGAGTTTGAGTGGGTGGCGCGGGACGGCTCCCGGGTGCTGGCGATCTGGATGCCGTGGGGCTACCACAATATGTCCAACGTGGGCTATCCCATCCGCTGGGGAGATACCTCGCAGATGGCCTTTGACTGGGACCTGGCGCTCGATCAGATGCGCGAGGCGCTGGCCAACCTGGAGCCACTGGCCAACACCGGCGCGCGCCTGCTGATGAACGGAATCGACCATGCCGAGGCTGAGCCGCGCCTGCCGGAGCTGATCCGGAAGGCGAGCGCGGCCATCCCGGATGTCCGGTTTTCGCAGGGGACACTGTCCGATCACCTGCACAATGTCCGGTCGGCACGAAGCGAGTTCCCGGCCTTCTCCGGGGAGTTCCGCTGGGGGCGCTACTCCGAAATCCTGCAGGGCGTGTATTCCACGCGCATCCTCCTCAAGCAGCGCAACCACCAGGTGGAAACCCTGCTGGAACGCTACGCCGAGCCGCTGACGGCCTTCGCCTGGCTGGCGGGCGTTCCCGCCCAGGCCGCCGACCAGGACCTGCTGTGGACAGCCTGGCGCTGGCTGCTCAAGAACCACCCGCACGATGACATTTACGGCAGCGGGATCGACCAGGTGCACGACGAGATGCTGTACCGCTTTGACCAGGCGGAGCAGATCGGGGACATTCTGGTGCGCAACAGCCTGCGCCAGATCGCCCGCGAGGCGGACTTCAGCCGCCAGGCGGGGATGCCTGTCTTTGTTTACAACCCGCTCAATTGGGCACGGGCGGAGGTCGCCGCCGGCACGCTCGACTTCGATTTCGACGACCCGCTGGCCGGGAGCTTCCGGCTGGTGGACGGCGCGGGTCAGCCGATCCCGCACCAGGTGCTGCATGACGAGGAATGCGTGTGGCTGGAGACGCTCAAGCCCAACCGCAAGCGGCGGGTGACGGTGGCCTTCCCTGCCCGGGCAGTGGCGTGCGGGTATACAACCGTGTACGCGCAGCCGGCGGATGCTCCGGCAGCCCCGGCAAGTGACCTGGTGGTGCGCGAGGACGGCGCGGAAAACGCCTTCCTGGCCTTCACCATCACCCCGGACGGCAGCCTGACCGTGACCGATAAACAGACCGGGGCGACATATCCCGGCCTGAACCGCTTCCACGACGTGGACGACGCGGGCGACGAATACAGCTCATGCCCCTGCCCGGGCAGTGAGACGTTCAGCACAGAGGGCACAGCGGCGGAGATCAGCCTGCTGCACCGCGGCCCGGTGCTGGCCCAGTTCAGCATCCGGCACAGCCTCCTGATCCCCGCCGGGCTGAGCGCCGACCGCCAGCGCCGCTCCGAAGAACGTGTGGCGCTGCGCATCGACTCGACCGTGACGCTGTACGCCAACCAGCCCGGCCTGGTCATCCGCACCCGGGTGCACAACCCGGCCACCGACCACATGCTGACGGTGGACTTCCCCACCCCGCTGCGACCGGAACAGGTGGCGGTTGATGCCGCCTTCCAGGTCAGCCAGCGGGAGATCGCCCTGCCGCCCTCCGAAGGCTGGCTGGAAGACCCGACACCGCTGATGCACCAACGGGCCTTTATCGACCTGAGCGATGGCGGGCGCGGGCTGGCGGTGCTCAACCGCGGGCTGCCCTCGGTGGAGGTGGAGCAGGACGCGAACGGCACGACGATTGCCCTGACCCTGCTGCGCTGCGTGGGCTGGCTCTCCCGCGATGACCTGAGCAACCGCCGCATCTCCGCCGGGCCGATCGTCCCCACGCCGGGGGCGCAGTGCCCGGGCGATCACACCTTTGAGTACGCCATCCTGCCCCACGCGGGGGACTGGCGCGCCGTCTACCAGCGGGCGTATGCTTATAATGCGCCGTTGCATGTCGTCCGCGCCGACACGCACGAGGGCATGGAACTGCGCGAGATGCCGTTCATCGGCGTGGACCTGGACTGGTACAACCAGGTGGTCAAGCGCATCCCATGGCCGCGCGGCGGCACGCTGCCGGATGCCCTGAGCTTCGTCACGCTGGAACCGCAGACGCTGGTGGTCACCGCCATCCGGCAGGGAGAGGCAGAGCGCGGGCTGATCGTGCGCTTCTACAACCCGGATGACGCGCCGCTGACTGCGCGCCTGGCCGGGCCGTGGCCGCTGGCCGAAGCCTACCGGCTCAACCTGAATGAGGAACGGCAGGCAGCACTACCCATTGACAACTCCCCGGCCGATTCCGCCCACAACCGCAGTAGTTGCGCGGTGCCGGTGGCGGGCGGCCAGATCGTCACGTGTGAATTGGTGTTCAGGCCGGAAATCCGAACGGGATAGGAGGTGCGAAGGCACTGAAGCGCAGCAGGAAAAAGGTAATGAGCAGGTTCTTTTGTTCAAGGAGGAGTTGAAATGTCAATGTCCCGTCGGGGTTTCCTCAAGACTTCCAGCCTGGCTGCCGCTGCGGCGGTGACCCCCAAGAGCGGCCCGTGGGTGATTCACCCCCGCCGCCAGAATACCGTGGTCCTGAAGGTTCAGGCCTTCGCGCATGATGCGATCAAGGCCGTGCTGCCCGACTTTGAAGCAGCGACCGGGTTGACCGTCCAGCTTGAGACGGGCGTTTCCTCCGGCGTGGAGCATCTGACCGAGGTCAGCACCGCTTACGCCGCTGGCGACAGCCCGTGGGACGTGGTCAGCGACTCGGACGAGAGCGGCCCCGTGCTGGCCCGCGCGGGCTGGCTGATGCCACTCGATGACGTGATCCCACAGGAAACCTGGGAAGACTATTCGCAGGGCATGCGGGATGCCTTCCCGGTGTGGCACGGGTTTGACGGTGCGATGTACCGCGTGCCGCACGAGTTCGCCGCTGCGTACTTCTTCTATCGCAAGGACATCATCGGCGAAGCCCCCAAGACCTGGGAAGAGATGGTCGCGAAGGGCATGGAAGTGACGGACTCCGCGAACGGCGTGTGGGCCACGGCGGATGCCATCAGCCGTGGCGGGCTGATGTGGGTCTACCTGGCCTACCTGACCAGCCAGACCGGCGGCCAGATCTTCGAGTTCGACGATGGCACCGCCAACGCCGCCCGCCTGCTGTACGACATGATCCACACCTACAAGATCTTCCCGGAAGACGCCATCAACCTGAACTACGACCAGCAGAACCAACTCTACATGGATGATAAGCTGGTGTTCATGCGCCAGTGGCCGGTCTTCCAGAGCGTGGCGGAGGGCAACACCGCCTGGTATGCCCCGGAGAAGGTCGCCATCGCGCTGCCGCCGGCCGGACCATCGGGGCCGGGCAGCTGGTGGGGCGGCTGGGGCTGGACGGTTCCGGCCCTCGCCCCGAACCCGGACGGCGCCAAGGAGCTGATCAAGTACATCACCTCGGTAGAGGTCGCTCCCAAGCTGGCCGCCGGCCAGAGCTGGTTCATCATGCCGCGCGCGTCGATCCTGGCCGCGATGTCGGACAACGTGCTGGTGAACGCGATGGGCATGTACGCCGCCGCGAATGCCATCAAGCCGCGCCCGTATCACCCCCGCGCTGCCGAAGCGCAGGTCGCGACGGAAGATGCGCTGTCGCTGTACTTCACCAAGCAGGCCACCCTGCAGGAAGCGCTGGCCACCGGCAAGGAACTGATCGCCGGGCTGGGCCAGTAAGTCGTGTGTATGCGGGCCTCTCCTGGCAGCAACCGGGCCGGGAGAGGCCCTTCCGTGTGCCAGACCCGGTACACCAGCCTCTAAGGAGCGGCAAGTGACCCAGACTGTGGAGAATGCGAAGCCTGTCGCACAGACCAGGCGTAAAGGCCTGACGCTGAACCAGCGCCGTTACCTGGCCGCCGCTCTGCTGCTGGCCCCGGTGGTGCTGTTGCGGTTGTTCACAACCCTGTACCCGTTCATCCAGACCATCCTGCTCAGCGTGCAGCGCTACAACCCGGCCTTTCCGCCGCGGGAATACGTTGGTCTGGGCAATTTCGAGAAGCTGGCGGGTGACCTTGTTTTCCAGAGCAGCATCGAGTTCACCCTGATCTTCGTGCTGGGCTCCACGGTGCTCCAGTTGTTCTTCGGGGTGATGGTCGCTTCGCTGCTCAACGCCAAGTTCCGGTTGCGCAACCTGGCGCGCACAATCAACCTGATCCCGTGGGCGATTCCGATGGTGGTGGCCGCGCTGGGCTGGCGCTGGCTCTTTGATGGCACGTACGGCTGGATCACGGATCTGCAGAGCCGGCTCGGGATTCAGTTCAGCTGGCTGATCGATCCGGTCGGGGCGCGGGTGGCGATTCTGATCGTCAACGTGTGGAAGAGCACCCCGTTTGTGGCGATCTCAATCCTGGCCGGGCTGCAGGGCGTGCCGGAGGAGCTGTACGAGGCGGCTCGTGTGGATGGGGCCAACCCGCTGCAGTCGTTCCTGGGCATCACCCTGCCGCTGATCATGCCGCTGACGGTGACGATTGGCATGTACATGATGGTCTGGCAGCTCTCGGTCTTTGACCTGCCATACGCGATGACATCCGGCGGCCCGGGCTTCTCCACCAGCGTGCTGGCCTATCTGATCCAGCAGCAGGTGGCGACGCTCAATTACGGGTACGCCTCGGCCATCGGCGTGGTGATGCTGCTGGTGGTCGCGGTATTCGGCGCGATCGGGCTGTTCATTTTCCGCCGGGTTGAAGTGCAAATCTAAAGGGAGCCACAGATGATCACATTCCTGCGCCGCCGCCGCGGCACCATCCTGACCTACCTGGGGTTTGCGCTATTCGCCTTCATCTGGCTGCTCCCCTTCTACTTCATCGTGGCGTCCTCATTCACGCCGCGCTACGAGATTTTCCAGACGCCGCCGCGCTATTTTCCAGAGAATCCCTCGCTGGAAAATTACCCGAACATGATGGCGGCCATTCCATTCTGGCGCTTCTACCTGAACTCCCTGATCTTCGCGATTGGGAGCACTGTAGTGTCCACCGTGTTCAGCGCGATGGCGGGGTATGGCCTGGCGCGCTTGAAATTCCCCGGCAGCAACCTGGTGTTTCTGGGGCTGGTGCTGTCGGTGGCGCTGCCCCAGGTGGCGCTGCTGGTCCCAATCCGGGAGATCTACAACACCCTGCACCTGAACAACACCTACGTCGGGCTGATCATCCTGGAAGCCAGCATCACGACTCCGTTCACCGTATGGATCATGGTCTCGTTCGTGAACCAGATTCCGGTGGAGATGGAGGAAGCCGCCCTGATTGACGGCGCGACCATGTGGCAGGCGATCACGCGCATCGTTGTGCCGGCCATGCGCCCGGCGCTGGCCACGATGCTGATGATCAATTTCATCAACGGCTGGAACGAATTTCTCTACCCGCTGATTTTCGCCACGCGCAACGATACCAAGACCCTCAGCGTCGGGCTGGTCTCGCTGGGGCGGGAGGCGATTGGCTCGTCCCGGCCGTGGGACCTGATGAGCGCCATGAGCGTGCTGATGATCATCCCGGTTGTGATCTTGATCCTGTTCGGGCAGCGGGCCATCGTCTCCGGCCTGACGCGCGGCGCGGTCAAATAGGTTATTGAGTGAAAGCGAACCGCAAAGCTTTCTCACCGCAAAGATCGCAAAGGTAAAAACAAGAACGCGAAGGGAAATCTCTCAAGAACATCAGTAAGCCCTTTGCGTCCTTCTGTTTTTCCTTCGCGATCTTTGCGGTTTGCTTTGTCTTTGTGGTTTGCTCTGTCTTTGCGGTGAGACGGCTTATCACCCGGTTAAGGAGCAACCCCCGCCATGAAATTCGAAAAAGGCTTTCAGGAATTGCAGCCGGATACCACGGCCAGCTACCCGCTGACAATCGTGGATGTGCGAACGGAGCCGGGCGCGTTGATAGATCGGAAGAGCGTCGTGTAGGGAAAGAGTGTAGGATAGGGTGTA
>CAZGYW010000085.1:4343-8174 GCA_964530495.1 uncultured Anaerolineae bacterium | reverse complement strand
AGGGCCAGTCCCCCTACTCCGCCAGCAAGATCGCCGCCGACAAGATCGTGGAGAGCTTCCACAGCGCCTTCAGCCTGCCCACGGTGACGATCCGGCCCTTCAACATCTTCGGCCCGCGCCAGTCCGCCCGCGCCGTGATCCCGACGATCATCAAGCAGGCGCTGAACGAGGATGCGGTCCGGCTGGGGGCGATCAGCCCCACCCGCGACTTCACCTACGTCCGGAACACCGTGCGCGCCTATGCCCTGGCGGTGGAGAACGATGCCGCGATCGGCGGCGTGTTCAACATCGGCAGCAACTTCGAAATCAGCATCGGCGACCTGGCGCGAACGATCATCCGCCTGGTGGGGCGCGATGTGCCGCTCCTGACCGATGAGGAGGAGCGCCTGCGACCGGACAGGAGCGAGGTGCGCCGCCTGTGGGCGGATGCGACGCTGGCCCGCGAGGTGCTGGGCTGGACGCCGGAGATCTCGTTTGAGGACGGGCTGCGCGAGACCATCGCGTGGATCAGCGCCCACCGTGACTATTTCAAGCCGGGGTATACCATCTGATGAAAGCCGTGATCCTGGCCGGGGGGAAGGGCACCCGGCTCGCCCCCTACACCACCGTCTTCCCCAAGCCGCTTGTGCCGCTGGGCCACCGCCCGATCCTGGACATTATCGTCCGCCAGTTGGCCCACTACGGCATCACGGACATCGTGCTCACGGTCGGCTACCTGGCTGAGTTGATCCAGGCTTACTTCCAGACGGCCACCGATGGCCTGCCGGACGTCACGCTGACCTATGTGAAGGAGCCGGAGCCGCTGGGCACAGCCGGGTCGCTGGCCCTGGTGGACGGGCTGGACGACACCTTCCTGGTGATGAACGGCGACGTGCTGACCTCCCTCAACTACGCGGAGATGGTGGCCTTCCACCGCGCCAACGGCAACGCGCTGACCATCGGCATCTACGACAAGACGATCCCGATCGACCTGGGCGTGATCGAGCTGGACGCGGCGGGGAGCGTCACCGGCTACCTGGAGAAGCCGGTCAAGCACTTCCCGATCAGCATGGGCATCTACGTCTATGACCCGGCGGTGCTGGGCTACATCACCCCCGGCGAGCACCTGGACTTCCCCGACCTGGTCAAGCGGCTGCTGGCGGCCGGTGAAAAGGTGATGGGCTACCGCTGCGCCGACTACTGGCTGGACATCGGCAACCCCGGCGACTACCAGCGCGCCCAGGAGCAGTTCGAGCGCATGCCGGATCGCTTCCTGCCGGGAGGCTAGAAGAAGTTTTGAGTGTTGAATGTTGAGTTTTGAGTTAGGGGCGCCCGGCTGGACGCGAGCTTACCTTCGTGGGGCGTCGTTAGTGGCGGATGAACGCTGCCGCATGGCGCTCAATCACCTCCACGGCACGGGCCACGCCATTTTCTGCCCGGATCTGTTCACCAAGGGCGGCGGCACGCGCGCGCAGCGCGGAATCAGTCACGGCGGTGTGGATGGCTTGCGCCAGATTTTCAGCGGTGAGCCTTTTGTTGTCAGCCAGGCGGAGCCCAACGCCGAGTTTCACCACGCGATCTGCCCAGGCGTATTGATCCAATAGAAAAGGCATGATGAGGCTCGGCACCCCGGCGCGCAGTCCCGCCGCGGTGGTGCCTGCACCCCCATGATGCACAACGGCCGCCATGCGAGGGAACAGCCAACTGTGCGGCACGTCGTCCACGTAGAACACATTCGCGGAAGTGGTGGGCAGACGGGCCACCGCTCCCCAGCCCGTCAGGAGTACGCCCCGCTGCCCGGCAAGTTCGAGAGCACGCAGAAACAGGCGCGTTAGCCGTTCCGGATCTTTGTCGCTCATGCTGCCAAAGCCGACATAGACCGGCGGTGGACCGCTCTCCAGAAAGCGCTCCAACTCCACAGGCGGTTGCCAGTTCGGTTGAGCATCCAGAAACCAGTAGCCGGTGACGTGGTGATGATCTGCCCAATCCGGCGGCCTGGGCAGCACCCGGGAGCTGTAGCCATTCAGCCACGGCACGCCCTCGTCACCGAGGGCATTGAGTATCTCGCGTGTCGAACGCCAGGGGGGCACGTCCAGGCGCGTGGTGCGCCAGCGGTTGATCATGCTACCCACGAAAAGCCACCCCATGCGCAGATAAAGCGTATACGTCAGGGTGTTATAACGGCCGCCCAACGAAAAACGAAACGGCAACATGACCATAGGAAAAGCGCGGGTGGGTGGAAATATCGGCCCTAAAGACACCAGAGCCACCGGGATGCCACGCCGGCTGGCAATGTCCACACCCATCGTTGTGATGGAACTCAGCACCAGATACTCTGCTTCCTGTGCCGCGTTCCAACAATCGTCCATCACCCCTGCCAGGTATGTCTCAAACCCGGAACGAAATTCCCGCAATATCCGTAGCAAATTGCGACCTTTTAACGCATGCTTCTGGTCCGGCTGCTGCGCAAATGCCTGCAAACTGAAACGCAGCGGATACACCTCGATGCCATATGACCGGATCCACCCGGTATGCTCGGGCGAGGCTACCAGCATCACCTGGTGGCCTGCCTGCTGCAAGCCCAGGGCCAGCGCCAGATAGGGTTGGGTATCCCCGCGCGAGCCGAATGTGCAGATGGTAATTCGCATGGTTCCTCCCCGGGTAGTCATCCTGGCCAGGGGAAATCATCCAGGGTGAAGTGAGAACCCTCACGTTTGTGACGAAGTGTGATCGGCAGGTACCCCTCCAGAATGCCGGGGGCCAGGCCACCGGGTAAGCCAGCCAACAGGCAAGAGTCCTGTACCTGCCAGGGCCTGTTGATATTCCATCGTAGCCAGATTGGGGTTCTTCCACAATCTGTATCATCGGGCAAGACCCGGAGCGATGGCGCGCAAAGTCCCACAAGAAGTGTGGGAGTTTCTAAATTTTTCGCTAATTTTTCGTCAATTCTTCGAAAACTGATCTACAGTGAATGCAGTCATCTTCATTCCCCAGGGAGAAAACCTGCATGTTCCGCACGTTGCGTTTTGCCCGTCAAACCACGTTCATCAGTCTGATCCTGGCTCTGCTCCTGGTTGCCGTCCCGATTGCGCTGGCGGCTACCTTTCCCGTCTCTGGCACGCTGACCGCCGGCCCGACCTACAACCGTCAGGTTGGGAACTGCGACGGTCTTTCGACCACAGGCACAGCCGTCTACTACACCACCCGGTCCTTTACGGTGGGGGTAAGCGGCGTGCATACCTTCGAGCTTACCAGCGGGTTCCATGATCCCTACCTGTTCGTGTACCGCGATGGCTTCAACCCGGCCAGCCCGCTGACCAACTGCGTGGCTGGCGATGATGACAGCGGCGCTGGTTTGCTCCCCAGGATCAGCACCAACCTGTCCGCCGGCAGCTATGTCCTGGTTATCACTTCCTTCAACAACGGCGCGACCGGGGCCTTCAGCGGCTATATGGCTGGGCCGGGCCTCGGCATTGGAACCAGCTTCACCGACGGGCGCATCAACCGCTTTGAGGCGTACGCCCAGGCGGCCATCTACACGACCGACTATGCTGACGGCACAGGGCTGCACATCTACGGCATCGACGACGCGAACGGGATGGGCACCCTGGCCCTGGAAGTCACCCCGGCCATGATCGCCGCCGTTCCGGAACAGCCCGCCGCCAACACCCTGATCGCCGCCTCCCCGGATGGCCGGGTCGCGCTCTACCGCCTGACCACGGGCGAGTTCCAGGTTAACACCGGGCCGAACGTCGAGGGCTACATGGACGTGGTGATCTTCAGCGAGTTGTTGCCGTCGGCTGCGTACTCCACCTACCGCTTCCGGTAAGGCGGAAAGACTCTCACCGCAAA
>CAZGYW010000085.1:0-4243 GCA_964530495.1 uncultured Anaerolineae bacterium | reverse complement strand
CTCACCGCAAAGATCGCAAAGTAGAAAATCAAGGGCGCAGAGGACTGCAATTGAAAAACAGTTCTTTGCGCCCTTTGCGATTCCTTTGCGGCCTTTGCGGTTTGCTTTTGCCTTTGCTTGTCTTTGTGCGCTCGGTTTTCTCTGTGGTTAACCGCTTTTGTTCTTCAGCCGCGCGGCCAGCACCTGTGCCGGGTGGAGCGCCTCCCGCCCGGTGAAGTCCTTGATCTGGTGGCGGCAGCTCGTCCCCGCTGCCACAAGCGTGGCGTCCTCCCGCGTGCCACTCACCGCCGGGATCAGGGCGCGGTAGGCCATGTCCTTCGAGATCGCGTAGTGCTCCTTCTCATAGCCGAACGCCCCGGCCATCCCGCAGCACCCGGAATCAACCTCCTGCACGCCGTTGTGAGCCAGGCCCAGCGCCGCATGGGCGGGCTTGGTGCCCACCAGCGCCTTCTGGTGGCAGTGGCCGTGGAGCAGGCAGGGCAGGTGATCGACCTCAAAGAGGTCGGCCCACTCGTCGGCGTGCAGCGCGGCGAACTCCTCGAACGTGAAGGTGTGGAGGGCCACCGCCTCCCGGTCGGGATGGTCGCTCAGGTACTGGTGCTCGTCGCGCACGGTCAGGATGCAGCTTGGCTCCAGGCCCACAATCGGGATGCCGGCCCGCCCGTAAGGCGCCAGAATACCCATGACCTTATTGGCGGCGGCCTTTGCCTGGTCCACAAATCCTTTGGAGAGGTACGTCCGGCCGCAGCAGGCGTAGGGCGGCAGGATCACCTCGTAGCCGGCGGCGGTCAGCACGTCGAACGCGGCCTGCGCGATGGCGGTCTCGTTGTAGTTGGCCCAGGTATCCACGTAGAGCACCACCTGCTTGCCGGTTTTGGTCGGGCCGGGCGGGCTGCTCAGGAACGCTTTCTCGAACTTCGGCAGCTTGCGCCGTTTGTCGATGCCCAGCGTCGCATCCAGCACGAGGCCGGTCAGCCGGTTCTGCAGGACGGCATTGGCCAGCGGGTGGAGCAGGCTCCCCAGGCGGCTGAAGACGGGCATGTTGGCAAAGAGCCAGGTGCGCAGTGTGGGCCTGTGATGCTGGTAGCGGTGGGCCTGCCATTCAAGCTTGATCCTGGCCATGTCCACGGCGGAGGGGCATTCGCTCTTGCAGGCTTTGCAGGAAATGCACAGTTCCATCGCCTCCGCGATGCGGTCACCGAAAAGCTCGTCACGCGGGATCAGGCCCATCAGCGCGGCGCGGAGCAGGTTGGCCCGTCCACGGGTGCTGTGCTCCTCCTCGCGGGTGACCATGTAGGTCGGGCACATCGTTTCGGTGGTCAGTTTGCGGCAGACCGCCGCGCCGTTGCACATCTCGATCGCCCGGGCGAAGCCGAAATCCGAGGACCAGTCGAGGTGCTCGTAAAGCGGCGCGGTGCGGTACTCCGGGCCAAAGCGCAGGTGCTCCGTAATGTGCGGCCCGTCCACGATGTTGCCGGGGTTGAGCCGGTTCTCCGGGTCGAAGGCCGCCTTGACCTGCCGGAACGCCTCAAATACCTCGTCGCCATGGAACTGGCGGTTGAGCCAGGAACGCGAGCGACCGTCGCCGTGCTCGCTGCTCCACGCCCCGCCGTATTTCTTGGCCAGTCCGCACGCCGTCCGGGAGAGGTGCTCCATCGTCGCCACACCCTCGGCGGTCTTGAGGTTGATCAGCGGGCGGACGTGCAGGCAGCCCGCGCTGACATGGGCGTAGGTCGCCAGGGTGGTGTCCACCTCGCTCGCGGCGGCCTGCAGATCGCGCACGTAAGCGGCCAGGTGCTCCACCGGGACGGCCACATCCTCGATGAAGGCCAGCGGCTTGGTATCCCCGCGCAGGCTCATCAGCAGCCCCAGCCCGGCCTTGCGGATGCCCCACACGTTGGCCTGGGAGGCGGCGTCCAGCAGGCGCGGGCGGAAGTCGGTGGCGGGGATGCCACGGGCGGCGATGAGCGCGTCCAGGCGGTCCAGCTTGCGAATGAGATCGGCCTCGTCCTCCCCGTAGAATTCCGTGATCAGGATCACGGCCGGATCGCCGGAGACGAAGGTCAGGCGCGGCGCCCAGGCCGTGGACTGGCGGCACAGGTTCATCTGCACCCGGTCCAGCAGCTCGATGGCGCTCGGGTCGGCCTCCAGCAGCGCCGGGACGGATTCCAGGGCCGCGTACAGGTCATCGAAATGCAGGATGGTCAGCGCCCTGCGTCTGGGGACTGGCACCAGGTTGAGCGTCACGTTCAGGGTGGCGGCCAGTGTCGCCTCGCTGCCGACCAGCAGCCGCGCCAGGTTGAAGCGTTCGTCCGTCCAGCGGATGGGGGCCAGTGGGATCTGGCTGGTGGCGCCGGTCAGCAGCCGGTCCAGGTTGTAGCCGCCGCAGCGCCGCCAGGTGCGCGGCAGGTGGGCGCGGATGGCTTCCTCGTTCTGGCGGACGATGGCCGGGATGTGGCGGTAAATCTGGCCTTCCAGGCTGTCCAGCGTCGCCTTGCGGGCGATGGTCGCCGCGTCCACCGGGCCGAAGGTCGCCAGGCTGCCGTCGGCCAGCACCACGTCCATACTGATGATGTGGTCGGCGGTCATGCCGTACAGCAGGCTGTGCGAGCCGGTGGAGTTGTTGCCGCAGATGCCGCCCAGCACGGCGCGGTTATCGGTGGCCGGGTCGGGGCCGTACATCAGCCCGCGCTGGGCCAGCGCGCTGTTGAGCCGGGCCAGGATCGTCCCGGCCTGGGCGGTGACCCGCCGCTCCGCCACGTTGATCTCCAGGATGCGATCCAGGTGCGAGAGGTCGATGATGATCGCCTCGTTGATCGCCTGGCCGTCCAGGCTCGTCCCGCTGCCGCGCGGCAGGACCGGCAGGCCGTATTCGGCGGCGGTCTGCATGGTGGCGATCACGTCCTCCGGGCTTTCGGCCAGCACCACGCCCAGCGGCATGATCTGGTAATTGCTGGCGTCGGTGCTGTACAGCACCCGGTTGTAGTGGTCGGTGCGCACGTCGCCCTTGAGGTGCGGGCGCAGGCTGGCGGCGAAATCCTGGACAGCGGAGGGCGCGAAAGCAGCGGCCATGGGAGACCTCGTTTCAGGGGGCAGGAGTTGCGCAACTCGGCGTAACACGGTATCCATTGCTGGCCTGATTATAGCGCCCAGGCGTCCAGGCGCCTAAGCGTCTATGCGGTCAGCAATCAGCGTTCAGCTTTTGGCTGGAACTGAGAACGGACCGCCGCCCGCCTGCCTTTGCTTGTAGCTGACTGCTGACCGCTGACCGCTTTTCTTGCTTTTGTTTTTGCTGAACGCTAATGGCTGACCGCTTGCCACTCCCCTCCCTGCCGGGCACGTATGCCCTCCTGATCCGCGTGGACGCGCCGCTGACGATCCGCGCCGGGCGGCTGGGTGAGGTGCGGCTGGCGGCAGGCTGGTACGCCTACACCGGCAGCGCCCACGGACCCGGCGGGCTGCGGGCGCGGGTGGATCGCCATCGTCGGGCAGCGAAGAAACAGCACTGGCACATCGACCGCCTGACGGCCGCTGCGCCAGTGGTGGGGGTGTGGGCGGCGGTCACCCCGGAACCGCTGGAATGCGCCTGGGCGGCGGCTCTGGCTGGCCTGCCCGGCGCGGGACGCCCGGCGGCGGGCTTCGGCGCCTCGGACTGCGGCTGCGGCGGCCACCTGATCTGCCTCCCTGACCCGGAGGGAATCCCGCTTGCTCTGACCGCTACCACCCCGGCGCCCATCCTGCTATACTAATGCGGGGTTCGCGCCCGGTTCACCGCAGCTCATCAGGACACCTGTATGCCGTCACTCCATGAACAACGCCAGACGATCGGCCGCTACCTGCTGGACGCCTCCAACATCGTGGATGCGCCCACCGCGTACTACGCCCTCTTTCACGATGCCAAACGCTCGGCGCTGACGATCAAGCTGCGGCCCTCCGGCCGCGCGGAAGGCTTCGCCGGCCGCTTCCAGACCGGCTACGATCTGTTCCGCCCGCTGGTGACGATGCGCGCCCGCACCCCGGAAATCGCCGCCGACCTGCTGGCCGAGCTGCTCAGCCCGGGCCGCCCGTACATCTTCTTCGCCACCGCCAACCAGCGGCCCCTGATCGGCGGCAGCTTTGACGTTCAGAACGAACGCGAGCTGCTGATCTACCACCTGGATTCGCGCCAGTTCCACCCGCGCCCCAACGTCATGGTCGTGGAGCGCCCCGTCCAGGGCGGCGCGCCGCGCTTTGAGGTGCACTC
>CAZGYW010000084.1:0-8224 GCA_964530495.1 uncultured Anaerolineae bacterium | reverse complement strand
TGGCCCACCGTTCGCCATACCATTCTCAGGTTGATGCCTTGTTACTGGCGCTCGACGATATGGGAACGCCTGCCGATGCAGCGGCGCTGTGTTACGCGGCGGGCGCTGCGATTGATCCGCGGTTGCCGGTGGCGCTGCCGGATGAACCGGCAGACAGTCCGCTGGCCCGGATGCTAACCCGGTCGGGTTTCCGGCCAGTTGAGCGATCCCATGAAATGCGGCTGAAGCTGTAGTAGGCGGAGCGATGCTGCGCCGCCATCTGCCGCGAGCTATGGGTGGGCAGGGAGCGTGCTGTAGCCCTCCTGCTGGCGCGCCGCTGCTGACGCGTGGTTCGGGTCGCTCGGGCAGGGGGGCCAGACCTGGCGCGGGATCATGTTGAGGTAATCGGCCGCAACCAGGTGATAGCGGGTTTTGCCTCGGAGACCATTGGCTGCTGCGGCCCACTCATGGTCAAAGTGAAGGTGGCCGTAAACGCACACATCCGGGCTGAACGACTCGATGACCTCGGTGAATCCACTGCGCTCCCCGGCGGAGGTGAACGGAGGGTAATGCAGCATGAGCAGGATCGGCTCACCGTTGGTCCGCAGCGTATGCGCCTGCTCAAGCGATTGGCACAACCAGGCTAATTCACGTTTGTAGCTCTTGAGCTTGTGGCTCTGGAAATACGGATCATTGGGGGCGATATGCCCCATGGTGCCGCAAATCAAGAGGCCGTCGATTTGCACACATGATCCCTGTACGGCAGCCATGCCCTGCTGCAGGACCTGGGCGCTCACCTGGTCCAGCTTCTTCCACCAGAAATCGTGATTGCCGCGCGCCAGGACTTTGCGTCCCGGTAGGTGCGCCAGCCAGTCAATATCCGGCTGGACACCCCTCGCGGTGTGCGCCCAGCTCAGGTCACCGGGCAGCAGCACGATGTCTTCCGCAGCGATTTGCGCTTCCCAGGCGGCCTTGAGACGGGCGGGGTGATCCGACCAGACGGCGCCAAAGCGTGTCTGATCGCGATGGCTGGCGAAGCTAAGATGCGTATCGGCGATGGCCCAGACTCTGGGCGGTGATGTCACTGAATGTAGGGTCACTTGTCATCTGTGGCGGGTGGCATTGCTGGCAGGAGCCACGCACGCTATTCCAGGACGTCCTGAAGAAAGGCGTAGGCCTCCAGCACGCGCGATTCGAACTCATCCAGACTATCGTATTGACGTCCGATCAGACTCTGGCTGTGATACTGAATGGCACCGACAATCCGGGCGAGATCATACGCTTGCCAGGTGTTCAGTTCGCCATTCTCGTGGTGAAAAAGACTGGCAACGGCCATCCACAGCCGTTGCCAGTGCGTTTCATCGAAAACCCGTTTGGTATTCAGCAAGCTCAGGAACCCGTCAGCGGCTTCCGCCTCAAAGAAGAGGATGTCGGCTGCTTTGTGGGGTTCGAGCAGGGCTGAAGACATCAGTCGATCCTGTTGGTCAAGCGTTCAGAAGCGCACGGGCACTGGCGATGATGGCGTCGGTGGTGAGGCCCAGCTTCTCGTAGATCACCTTGTAGGGCGCGGATGCGCCAAACCGATCTACCCCGATGACCACGCCTTCATCACCTACCCAGCGATGCCAGCCAAAACTGACCCCGGCCTCGATGCTGACGCGCTTCCTGACACCCGATGGCAGGACGCTTTCGCGGTATTCTGCCGGTTGCTCGGCGAAAAGCTCCATGCTGGGCATGCTGACCACGCGCACGGCCACGCCTTCTTCTGCCAGCTTCTTACCGGCGGCCAGCGCGAGGTGGACTTCGCTGCCGGAGCCGATCAGGATGAGTTCCGGCGCGGGCGCGCTGTCGAACAGCACGTAGGCGCCCTTTCCCACCTTCGCCGCAACGGAAGGATCCAGAATGGGCAGCGCCTGGCGGGTGAAGACCAGCACAACCGGCCGCTGGCTTTCCACCGCGGCCCGGTAAGCGCCGGCGGTCTCATTGGCATCTGCCGGACGGATCACGGTCAGGTTAGGCATGGCGCGCAGGGAGGCCAGATGCTCTACCGGCTGGTGGGTGGGGCCATCCTCGCCGAGGCCGACGCTGTCGTGGGTGAAGATGTACAGCGTGGGGATGTTCATCAGGGCGCCCAGGCGGATCGCCGGCCGCATATAGTCGCTGAAGGTAAAGAAGGTCGCGGAATACGGCTTGATGATCCCGCCATGCAGCGCCATGCCGTTGACCATCGCGCCCATCGCGTGCTCGCGCACGCCAAAGCGCACGTTGCGGGCGGCATGGTTCCCCGCGGCAAAATTGCCTTCGCCAGCGATGAGCGTATTCGTGCTCGGGGCCAGGTCCGCGTCACCACCGATCATCGTGGGGATGCGCGTGGCGATGGCGTTCAGGACCTTTGAGCTGGCGATCCGGGTGGCTAACGCGTTGCTCTCCGGCGAGAAAACGGGGATATCCGCATCCCAGGCTTCCGGAAGCTCGCCAGCCCACGCGCGGG
Organism: uncultured Anaerolineae bacterium; assembly: GCA_964530495.1. Classification (GTDB taxonomy): domain Bacteria; phylum Chloroflexota; class Anaerolineae; order Aggregatilineales; family Ch27; genus CAZGYW01. The sequence goes on along the minus strand of CAZGYW010000084.1, from coordinate 5,754 downwards.
TGAGGATCTCGTTCAGCTCAGGATATTGCACACCATAGTCCGCCAGAAGCTTGTCCCATTCATGCTGTTGCTGGCGGCCGCGTTCCTTGGCTTCGCGCATATGGGCAAGGACATCGGCTGGAATGTAGAAGGTCGGCTCCAGGGGCCAGCCCAGCTTTTCTTTGGTCAGGCGGGTTTCTTCTGCGCCGAGGGGCGAGCCGTGCGCTTCGTGGCTGCCAGCTTTGTTAGGGCTGCCGTAGCCGATGATGGTGCGGACGCTGATAAGCACCGGCTTGTCCTGGCTGGTCCGGGCTTCCTCGATGGCACCTGAGATCGCGGCGATGTCGTTGCCATCGGCAACCTCCAGGACGCGCCAGCCGTAGGAGCGGAAGCGCGCCGGGATGTCTTCGCTGAAGGTATCCTTAGCCGGCCCGGCCAGGGTGATGTGATTGTTATCATACAGGCAGATGAGCTTGTTCAGGCCCATGTGCCCGGCCAGCGACGCCGCCTCATGACTGATGCCTTCCATCAGGTCGCCATCTGAAGCCAGTACGTACGTGTAGTGGTTGATGATCGGGAAACCGGGCTGGTTGAAGCGGGCGGCCAGGTGGGCTTCCGCGACCGCCATACCGACAGCAGTGGCAAAGCCCTGACCGAGTGGCCCGGTGGTTGTTTCCACGCCCGGCGTCTCGCCGTATTCGGGGTGGCCGGGAGTGCAGCTGCCCCACTGGCGAAAGTGCTTGAGATCTTCCACGGAGACGCCGTAGCCGGTCAGGTACAGGAGGGCATACAGGAGCATGCTGCCATGGCCAGCCGAGAGTACGAAGCGATCGCGGTCTGGCCATTCGGGGTTGGTCGGGTTGTGTTTGAGGAAGCGATTCCAGAGGGCGTATGCCAGCGGCGCAGTTCCCAGTGGAAGGCCCGGGTGACCGCTGTTAGCGTTCTCAATCGCATCAACAGCCAGTATCCGAATGGTCGAGATACTGAGATCATCAATTGTGTTGCCTGTTGGTAGGGACACGAGATTCACTCTCCTTGAGCAGCGGGTCATAAGCCGGACAAATTTGCAGGCCATTATAGCCCGTGGCGATGGTCTTTGCGAAGGGCCGCATCCCCTCAACGCAGGTGAGGGCCCGCCGGGTTAGCCCGTGTTAAAGACGCTGGTGGTAGTTGAAGTTTCGGCAGTGGTGACGCGCGTCGCCGTGATGATTGGCGGGCCGTCGGGCTGTGCCCGTTGCACGTGACTAGAGGGCCTGTGCCGCGCGCCATTCGCGGATGGTTTGAGCGTGCTCACGCTCATGCCAGACGGCGGATTCCAGTACCAGGTAGGCCAGTGGCTCACCTTCCATCCATTCAAAGCGCAGCGGATCGTCCAGGAGTTTCTCATCCAGCTTCTCGATGGCACCGAGCAGGTGCTTATGGACGCCGTGGAAATCGGCCATGATGATGGAGACCGGCTTGCGCGCGTTCAGGTGGTATTGCTCAGCGTTCCATTCGTCGATGTCTTCGATGTTCAGTATCTCGGGAGCGTCTTTGTAGCGCGGCGAGAGGCGGCGGCTGAGGGCCGTGACCAGTTCAGCTTCCCACGCGACCAGATGCGCCAGGATGTCCTTGATTGACCAGATACCTTCCACACCGGGGCGCATCAGCACGTCATCCGAAAGCCCCTCCAGCGCGGCCAAAAGCTCCGCACGACTGGCGCGTACTTCCTCGAGTAACTCACGTTTGCTCATGGCGGTTCGTTTCCGTGACAATCACGCGAAAAAGCCGGTAATCCAGTCAATCGACAGGGCGCCAGCCCAGGCCAGGGCCGTGGCCTGGATGGTCTTGCCTGCCGCAGCGACGAGCAGGAACTGCCACCAGCGGATGTGGGAAGCGCCGGCCAGCACGCCCGCGAGGTCAAACACCGGATTGGGGATCATGGACAGGAAGAAGACCACGAGCAGGCCATAGCGATCCATCAACCGGTCAAAGCGCTGGTACAGCGCGGTGTGTTCCAGGGGGGTCACGCCCCCATAGCCCGCGAGGTAACCGGTCAGCTCACCCAGGGCAGCACCGGGGCCGGCCGCCAGTCCCAGCAGCCATGGGTTCAACGTGGCGCCCATCGCGATCACGAATACCAATCCGGGGACCGGAAGCACGACCGTGGCGTTGCCAAACAGCATGATCAGGAAGGCGCCTGCGTAGCCGAGGGCTTCCAATTCCTCGAAACGGCTGGCCAGCGCGGCGACACCAACTGTGATGATGATGGCGATGGCAACTGCTGCGATTCGCCCTACGGGAATGCCTGCAGGACGAGTCAGCCCGGTGGCTGATATCGCAGACTCGGTTGGTTGTGGCTGGTTGGTCATGGCGCTGGTAATCCTGTCCGGAACATGCAGGCATTTGTCTGCACAGTCTTGCGACCGGCCCTATTGTAATCCAAACACCGGCTTCTGTAACCGGGCAATTACGCCCTGGTTCACAAGTAATGAGCGCGGTGCAGGATGTGGCCTTCAGAACCCCGCAGAGGGCGATTCGCTACGTCATGGCGGTGCGGGTTTCGCTCATGGATCGTGGCTTTGCAGGGGGCCGGGAGGCGGATGCAGCCGGTCGTAGCGACCTGCGGGTTTGCGGCGAACTGTAGAACACTTGTGTGATTACCGATTCTCAATTATGCTTGCAGCAGGTTCTTCGGGCGCGGATTTGAGGGGAGAATACCGACCGTGCGTTTCCTTCATGTCGCTGATGTGCACCTCGGCAACCAGCAGTACAACATCCCCCAGCGGTTCAACGATTTCGGGCAGGCGTTTCTGGATGTGGCGGAGCTGGCCCTGGTGCACGGCGTACAGGTCGTCGTAATCGCTGGCGATCTGTTTCACAAAGCGTCGGTGGAGCCGAGCACCTTGCTCCAGGCGGAGGCGGGACTGCGCCGCCTGCAGGAGGCCGGGATTGCGGCAGTGGCGGTTCATGGCAACCATGATAAGGCGCGGTATCTGGCGCAGATCTCGTGGCTGGAATATCTGTGCGAGCAGGGCCTGCTGTACCTGCTGACGCCGGATTTCGAGGGCGAGCCGCTACGCTTGCTGCCGTGGGATCCGGAAGCGAGGCTGGGCAGCTACGTAGACATCGAGGGTGTGAGGTTTGTCGGTGTGCCGTGGTTGGGTGCGGCCGCGGCGCGGGTGCTGGGCGAGGTCGCGGATGCGCTTGATGCGCTGGAAGCCGGCGAGACGCGCTGCACGGTGCTCGTTACGCATACGGGTGTTGAAGGACAGATGCCCAATATGCCGGGCGGACTGACCTTTAAGCAGCTTGAGCCGCTGCGCGGCCGGGTGAACTACCTGGCGCTGGGGCATTTGCACAAGCCCTACGAAGTCGACCATTGGATCTATAACCCCGGCTCGCTGGAGACCTGCAGCTTTGATGAAATGTTATACAAGCGCGGCTGCTATCTGGTGGATGTGACTCCCGACGGGCAGCACAGCGCCCGTCACCTGGAGAACGTGCAGCGCCCCTTTGTGTCGATCCCGGTCAAGACCGATCTGGTGGCCACACCGGCGGCACTGGTTGAGGCCGTCCTGACCGGGCTGCGCGAGAATAAGCGCCAGATCGAAAAGCTGTGCAATGCGATTGAAGATGAGGACCGGCGACTGCCGGTGGTGCGCCTGGTGCTGCTTGGCAACCTGACGTTTGACCGAACCCAGCTTGATCTGGATGCGCTGCGCCAGCTGGTGCGCAGCGAGATTGATGCGCTGACCATCCGTGTGGAGAACCGGACAACGCCGCTTGGCCTCCAGATCACGGTCGATGAGTCGGCGGATGTCGCGGGCCTGGAACAGCAGGTGTTCGAGATGCTGGTGCGGAGCGACTCGCAGTACAGCCCACACGTGGATGCCTGGGTAGGCGCTCTGCGACAGGTCAAGACGCTGGTGCTGGAAGGCGCCGAGCCTTCCACGGTCTATGATGTACTTGATACGGTAATGAATCGTCTGGAAGAAGCGACCGATGTGGATCACTAAGCTGCAGCTACGCGACATCAAGAGCTACGGTCCTGACAGTCCGGTGATCGAATTCCGGGAGGGCGTGAACCTCATCCAGGGCAAGAACGGCGCGGGCAAGTCCACCATCCTGGAAGCGATTGGACTGGCGTTGTTTGATAGCAAGCCGTATACGCTGAGCGAGTTTGTCCGGGAAGGCGCGCGGACCGGCACGATCATGGTCGGATTCGTCAGTGCGCTGGATGAGCGCGAATACGAAGTGGTGCGATCGATTGGTGGCAGTAACCAGACCTACGTCCACGATCCGGAACTGAACCGCAAGCTGGTTGAAGGCCGGGAAGATACGCTGGCGTTCATCCGCCAGCACCTGGGCGTGGAGCAGGGCACCGACCTGGCGGCGCTGTTTGCGGATGCGGTTGGCGTGCCGCAGGGAATGATGACCGCGATCTTCCGGGAGCCGGCCAGCCAGCGTAAGCTCAAATTCAATCGCCTGCTGCACATCGACGTGTACGAGCACGTCTGGAACACCTTGCTCAAGACCGGCAACTACATCAGTGACTTGCGCCAGCAGAACGAGAATCAGCAGTCCGAGCTGCGCGGCGCGCTGCGTGACAGGCCGGAGGTGGAGGCCAGAGTGGCGGCGCTCTCTGACAGGATCAGTGCCGATCAGGCTGAGCTGGATCGTGTGGCAGCCGAATTGGAAATCCTGCGAGCCAGGCTCGGTGAGGCAAACGCGCTGAAGGTGAAGCTGGACACGCTGGAACGCCAGGTGCGCGATACGGAAGCGGACTTCCGGCAGGCTGAGACTCGGCTGGGTGTATCCCGGTCGGCTCTGGAGGAAGCGCGCCAGGCGGCGGAGGCTGTGGCGCAGACGGAAGACGATCACCGGGCCTGGGAAGAAACGCAGGCGGCACTGGCGGTTGCCGAGCAGGAACGCCAGACCCGTGACGCCCTGTTGCGAGAGCACAACGAAGTCATGCAACGCCAATCGGCCGCCCGGGAAGCCCGGCGCCAGATGGTGGACGAATTGAAGCGGATCGCGGCTGCGGAAGCGGCCTGCCACGAACTCGGGCCGCAGGTTGAACGCTACGCCGCGCTGCTTGAGAAGCGGGATAGCGCGCGGCAGGGGAGTCTGGAATTCAACCGGCAGAAGAATCGGGCCGACGAGCAGACGGGTGTTCGGAACGGCCTGGCTGCCCGGCTGGCTGTGGTGACGGCGGCGCTGGAAGCGGAGGGGTATGCACTGCCGCAGGTTGCTGCGAGGGGCGGTGAGGCGCTGGAGATACTGGCGGCGAATGCTGTGACAGGGGCGGAGAATGCGCTGGCAGGCTGGCGGACAGCACGCCAGACGGTTCAGGTGGTTGAGGCCGAGGTGCGGGGTTTGGAGGAGGCGATTGCCGGGCGTGAGCATACCCGGAATGCGCTGGCCGAGGCTGAGGGCGAACGTGAACAGTTGCGCAGCCAAATCGCGATTCTGCAGGGAACACTGCACCGGCTTGAACGCGAACAGCAAACCCTGGATGAGCATGAAGCGCTGTTGAGCGCAACCGGGGCGATCTGCCCGGTGTGCCGCCAGCCGGTCGATTCGCATGCCCAGGCCGAAGCAGCCGCCCACTATGCCGCGGAGCGAGACCGCTTGCAGATAGCTGTTGAGAAGGAAAACGCATCGCTGGTTGACGCGCAGCGCGCATTGGCTGCAGTGGAGGAGCACCACAGGGGGTTGACGGCGGAACTGGCGGGGCTGGCCGGCCCTAGATCGGAAGAGCACACGTCTGAACTCCAGTCACCGCTCATTATC
>CAZGYW010000083.1:0-8251 GCA_964530495.1 uncultured Anaerolineae bacterium | reverse complement strand
AGTTGTTTGCAGATGACGTTGACAGCAATTGTTACGCTTCGTACAATCGGCTCGGATTTCACTGCCCAAGGAGCTTGCCGTGACTGAATCACAGGTCTTTGTCTCGGATCATCCGCTGGTGAAGCACAAACTGACACTCTTGCGGGATGTTCATTCGGATCACCGGAAGTTTCGGGAATTGGTTCGCGAAATATCCATGATCCTGTGCTATGAGGCAACCAGCGATCTTCGGCTGGCTCCCCGGGAGGTTCAGACGCCCCTGGCAAAGACCCAGGGATACTTCGTGCAGGAGGAAATTGGGCTTGTTCCTATCCTGCGCGCTGGCCTGGGAATGGTAAATGGCGTCTGGGAGATGATTCCCGGCGCACAGGTCTGGCACCTTGGCATCTACCGTGATGAGAAGACTCTGCGTCCGGTCGAGTACTATAACAAGCTGCCAGTGGAACCCACAGTACAGATGTGCCTGATTCTGGACCCCATGCTGGCAACCGGTGGCTCGGCTTCGGCGGCAGTTGAAGTTCTCAAGAATTGGGGCATGCAGCGCATCAAATTCATGGGTCTGATTGCCGCCCCTGAGGGTATTGCTCACCTGGCCAGCTTACATCCTGATGTGCCGATTCATGTCGCGGCGATCGATGAACGCTTGAATGACGTTGGGTTTATTGTGCCCGGGCTGGGCGATGCCGGCGACCGTCAGTTTGGCACCGGATAGACAGGGGCGGTTTTCCCTGGAGCCTGTTTTTTGCCGAGTTTGTGAGGACAGCCCATGCCAAGCAGTGAGCATCTCGGCAGTTTTCTGATTGTGTTCGTTGTAGGGTTTGTGCTTGCGGCAGGCCTCACGCCGGTTGCGCGGCGCCTGGCGTTAAGATGGCAGATCGTTGATCGTCCCCGGGACAGGCACCAGCATCGGGCCCCTACCGCCAAGCTTGGAGGGCTGGCGCTGTATGTCGCATTTACGGTGACGGTGCTCTTTGCCCAGTTGTTGCCGATTCCGCATTTCGATCCATGGGAGGTGATCCGGCTGACAGGCCTGCTGGTGGGCGGGCTTTTCATCTTCGTGTTCGGGCTGCTTGATGACATATTCGAGTTCGGCCCGTTGCCACAGTATCTGGCGCAGCTGGCGGCGGCGGCAATTGCAGTCACGTTCAGGATTTTCATTGAGACGCTTAACAATCCGTTCACGGGCCAGCAGACTGAACCCTGGCCCTTTTTCGTGACGGTAGCGATCAGCATTTTCTGGCTGGGGCTGATGATGAACACGGTCAATTGGCTGGATGGCGTGGATGGTTTGGCCGGGGGGGTTGCATTCGTTGCAGCTCTGGTACTTTTCGTCCATGCCGCCTTCAAGTTGAACCCGCCTCAAGCCAGTGTGAGCGTGCTGCCGCTGGCACTTCTGGGTGCTACAGGCGGCTTCTTGCTGTTCAATTTTCCGCCAGCCAGGGTCTTTATGGGATCGAACGGGGCGTTTTTTCTGGGTTATACACTTGGTTCCTTGAGCATCATCGGTGGGGCAAAGGCCGCCACCATCCTGCTTGTGATGGGGTTGCCACTGCTTGATGTGGCATGGCAAATCGTCAACCGAATCCGTCAGGGGCGCAATCCCGCAAGCGGCGATCGCGGGCATCTCCATTTCCGTCTGATTGATGCCGGGGTAAGTCCGCGCATTATTGTCCTCGGGTATTACGCCTTTTGTGCGTTTTTCGGTGGACTGGCGCTCGTGACGGCAAGCCAGCTCTTTAAGCTGATTGCGCTCCTTGTGATGGGGTTGCTGGTAGCCGCCGGATTCGTGTTGCTCAACAGGAATGTCTCTGGCCGGGATGAGCATGATGATATAAGTTCATGACGCAGGTGATCCCTCAGGGAATGTCCTCGAGATCTTCGTAGTAGAGTTCGTTGGGATCAACCCCACCGTCTTCTTCAGATGTTTTCACCTCATGATCGAAATATGGGCTGAACGCCACATCCGGTTCACCAGAATCAGGTGTTGAGCGTACAGCCGGGCGATCTGGATTGGCAGAGGTTGCTGGCGCGGTGTCCAATGGCTCCAGTTCCATGTGAGGTGTAACGCTGCCCGGCTCAGTCCGGGATGGTGATTCAGAATCATGCGACTGTGACGGTATCTCTGCCCGCAGCGGGGTGGAGGGCCTTGGCGCCGTCTTTGGTGCAGTGTTCTTGGTGGCTTTGGGTGGTGGTGGAATCGGTAAGCGGCGCGCGGTGATTCGTTCAGGTGCTTGATCGCGGGGCAGGGATGCTTCACCGCCGGGTTCAAGAGCCGGCACACGGGCCGGCTGGCTCGTGGGATAGCGGGCTTTTTGGCCGGTGATGATCTCAAGCAACCGTTCGAGGATTAGAAGCGCCGCAACAGCGAGCACATCCAGAAGCGCCACGGATGCGAAAGCGTTGCTCATCAGGTTCAGTAAGCGGCTCACAGGTTCATGAATGACCGATGCATTGCTGCCGGCAACAGCACCCAGGACAAGCAAAGCCAGAGTGATGCCAATGAGCGCTCGGGTGGCCATCCTTCGGGTTTGCTGTTCCACCACGGTAGGCAACAGTGCATTACCAACGGCAAACAGAAGGTACAGCCACAGCCAGAAGTCTGGCGTTTCAAGAATTCCCCGGAGAGTCCACAGAACAAGCTCGAGGTTGGCGGTTGCAAGCGCGATCATAATGCTGCCAGCGCTGAAGATGTGCTGGCTGATCAACAGCACCGCGCCAATTCCGGTGAGTACCGGTGCAAGTTCGTACCCACCAACCAGGAGCGGGTTGACATTCTTGCCCGCCAGTTTCACGAAGTCGAGCCGGAGGGTTCCATCCGTCTGAGCGCGGGGCCAGGCAGAAATCTTGCTCAGTTTCAGATTCAGTGCGCCGGCAACGAGCCACTGGGTGATCTCGTGAAGGAAGATGCCGGGGAAAAGGGCGAGATAGTAGAAGACTGTTGCTTGCTGCTTGTCTCGCGTAAGCAGCCATCCCACGCCGTAGAGATGCCGATGAACCCAGTTCTCCAGATAACGCGCCGGGACCAGAACCAGCAGGAATGTCAACCAGGGAGTGAGCAACTCCAGCGCTTGCATGGGATGGCTGTCGTTCCAGACTGCGGACGTTAACCGCGCGTCTCCGCGGTGGAGCGGACAAGGTCAGTAAACGCATCAACCTTGAGTGATGCACCGCCAACCAGCGCGCCATCAATATCAGGCTGCGCCATGTATTCAGCCATGTTGGACGGCTTCACGCTGCCGCCATACTGAATGCGAATCTGCTGGGCAATATTGTTGCCATAGAGGTCGGCCAGAGTCTTGCGCACAACGCCGCCTACTATCTGGTTAGCAAGTGTTCCGTCTGCGTTCTTGCCAGTGCCGATTGCCCAGATGGGCTCATAAGCAACTACAGTTCGCAGCGCATCTTCCCCGGAGAGACCATCAAATGCCCCGTGAATCTGCTTGCTGACGAAAGCCCCTGTCTCACCAGCCTCATATTGCTCAAGGCTCTCGCCACAGGCAACGATCGGGGTGAATCCGAAGGAAAGCGCAGCTTTAACCTTCTTGTTGACGATCTCATCGGTGTCGCCATTGTCGCGGCGGCATTCGGAGTGACCGATGATGACATAGTCAACTAGCCCCTGCAGCATCGCGGGTGAGATGCGACTGGTAAATGCGCCCTCGACCTCGAAATGGACGTCCTGGGCGCCGACCTTGATTGTGGTGCCTTTGAGGGCCGCGCTTACTGCCGGGATTGCCAGGTACGGAGGGCAGACGACGCGCTCGACAGAGGTGAAGGACTCAAGGCTTGCAGCTAATTCTTTGACGAAGGCTTCCGCCTCCGCCGGTGTTTTATACATCTTCCAGTTGCCGGCGATAATGGGAATGCGCATGAATAGGTTTCTCCTTGTGGTTGGTGAATGGGTCTCTGCAGGATATCGCGTGACAGGTAGTACCTGACTACCTGAGAGTGAGTTAGCGCAGTGCCGTCCAGGGCACAGGCTTGTGCCATCCTCCGGCATGAATCAATGGGGGCTGAGGGCCCGACCTCAACCCCCAATCGATTCCATTTAGCGATCCTGGAGCGCTGCCAGGCCAGGGAGTTCGATGCCTTCAAGCAACTCAAGGCTTGCGCCACCCCCTGTTGAGATGTGAGTCATCTGCTCACTCAGGCCAGACTGGGCGGCTGCCGCAGCGGAGTCGCCGCCGCCGATGATCGTCTTCGCGCCACCGGCCGTAATCTCAGCCAGTATCCGTGCGATGGCGAACGTGCCCTTTGCGAAATTCTCCATTTCGAACACGCCGACAGGCCCGTTCCAGACAACCGTCTTCGCCTGGCGGAGAATAGCCGCGAAGTCCTCCGTGGCCTTCGGGCCAATATCGAGCACTTCCCAACTTTCCGGAACATCGGCTTCTTCCAGGTTAAGGACCTGGGTGTTAGCACCATTGTCGAATGCGTCGGCAATTATCACGTCCGAAGGAAAGACGAGTTTACTGCCGGCCTGCTCAATCAGCTCGCGAGCCAGTTCAATTGCGCCTTCGTCGACAAGGGACTTACCCATCTCATGCCCCTGCGCTTTGCGGAAGGTGTTGGCCATGCCGCCGCCGATGATGAGGGTATCGACTTTTCCGAGCAATGCTTTGATGACGCCGATCTTATCACCAACCTTAGCCCCACCCAGTATGGCGACAAATGGCCGATCGGGATTGCTGATGGCGTTACTGAGGAATTCAATTTCCTTTTCGAGAAGGAAACCTGCTACGGCTGGCAGATGCCGGGCGATGCCCTCGGTCGACGCATGGGCGCGGTGAGCACTGCCAAACGCGTCGTTCACGTAGACATCCCCGAGTTGCGCCAGTTCAGCCGCAAATTCAGGGTTGTTTTTCTTCTCTTCCACATGGAATCGTGTGTTCTCAAGAAGGAGCACCCCTCCCTGGGGGAGTGCGGCGACTGCCTGCTTAGCCGTTTCTCCAATGCAGTCTTCCGCAAACGCCACCGGGACACCCAGTAGCTTGCTGAGGACGGGGACCACCGGCTTGAGTGAATACTTGGGATCCGGAGCGTCCTTTGGGCGACCAAGGTGCGACATCAGTGTAACCGAGCGCGGCTTCTGCTCAAGAATGTACTTCAAGGTTGGAATGGCTGCCCGGATCCGCGTGTCATCCGTAACCTCGTCGCCCTGAAGCGGGACATTGAAATCGACACGGATCAGCACGCGCTTGCCCGTCAGTTCCACGTCACGAACGGTCTTCTTGTTCATGGTTAAGCTCCTTACAATGGTATAAGAGATTGGGGCGGAGCATGTGCCCCGCCCCGCGATTGAACCTCAGTCTGGCCTGACGTTGGATGCTAGAGGCTCTTGCCCATCAGAATGGCCAGCTCGACTGTGCGCACCGAGTAGCCCCATTCATTGTCGTACCAGGTGAGCAGCTTAAGCATGTTGCCGCTATAGACCTGGGTGAACTCCGCGTCAACGATACTGGAATTGGAGTTGCCCTTGAAGTCAGAGGAGACAAGCGGTTCCTCGCTGAAAGCCAGGATGCCCTTCAACTCACCTTCCGCGGCCGCCTTGAACGCGGCATGAACTTCTTCCGTAGTGGCTTCCCGGCCGAGTTCAAAGACGCCATCGACAAGCGACACAGTGGAGGTTGGCACGCGAACAGATATACCGTTGAACTTGCCCTTAAGCTCGGGGATAACCAGGGCGACAGCCTTGGCGGCACCGGTGCTGGTCGGGATCATGTTCATGGCTGCGGCGCGTGCACGCCGGTGATCCTTATGAGGCAGGTCCAGGATCCGCTGATCGTTCGTGTAGGAGTGAATTGTCGTGATGACGCCCTTATTGATGCCAAAATAGTCATTGACAACCTTGGCGGCCGGGGCAAGGCAGTTGGTGGTGCATGAAGCATTGGACACCACGTTGTCAGTTGCGGGGTTGTAATCCTTATCATTCACGCCGAGAACGATGGTGCGATCTATCGCGCCTTTGGCTGGGGCGGAGATGATAACCTTCTTGGCCCCGGCATCGAGGTGCGGCTTGCACTTCTCAGCGTTAGTGAAAACGCCGGTGCTCTCAATGACCACATCTACGCCAAGCTCACCCCAGGGCAGCTTACCGGGATCCTTCTCGGTGAAGCCCTTGACCGTCTTGCCGTTGACGATCAGGTCGCTACCAACGACTTCAACAGTGCCGGGGAACTTGCCGTAATTCGTGTCATAGCGCAGCAGGTGCGCCATCGTCGCGACATCACCCAGGTCGTTGAACGCCACGACTTCAACATCGTTAGGGTACGTCTCAACGGCGATTCGGAGGACCTGACGGCCAATCCGACCAAAACCATTGATGGCGATACGAGTTGCCATATGCTTTCACATCCTTTCATACTAGACTAAGAATGGCATACACTGTGACATCTGACACAGCCCAGCCAGTTCAAGCGACCCAATTATCAGGCTTCATCATGGGAGTGAAGAGCCTGGTAGCTGGTAAAGCAATTGTGGAGTGTCCGAGCAAGCTTCGCTGGATCATGCCTCCATGGGTACTGAGAATCCGTCAGGTCTGCATAGACCATTGAGTAACGGCTTGCCAGATCCTCTTCGTCGGTGGCCGGCATCACATACCGGGTGTTTTCACCTGCGTTTTCTGTTGGAAAGCGATTGTTGGCAACGATTATGTCCGAGAAGTGAGGGCCAATGTGACGCTCAAGCGCACGGACATGATCGGCCACATTGAAGCCGTCGGTTTCACCGGGTTGCATTGCCACATTACAGACGTAGACACGGATGCCCCGGGTCACCTTCAGCGCTTCACGTATACCATCGATAAGCAACGTAGGCAGGATGCTGGTGAACAGGCTGCCCGGCCCAATAATGACCATCTCTGCGGCGAGGATTGCCTGAACGCTGCCTGGATAGGCACGCACGTGAGTTGGCTCGAGATAGACACGCTCTATCCTGCCGCCGGCAGCGGTAATCTCTGCTTCCCCGCTGATTGTGTGCAGGACGGGATCACCAGCATTCCAGACTTCACCGCATAGCGTGATGTCGTCCAGGGTGGCGGGCAGAACGTTGCCGCGAACGGCCAGAACGCGCGCAGTCTCCATCAAGGCGCGATCCATGCTACCGGTAATATCTGACAGGGCAGTGAGGAACAGGTTTCCAAAGCTGTGGCCACCGAGAGTGCCGTCACTGAACCGGTACTGGAACAACTGCGTCATGAGGTGTTCGTCGTCCGCCAGTGCGGCAATGTTGTTGCGAAGGTCGCCAGGTGGAAGAATTCCCATCTCGCGGCGAAGGCGTCCAGAGCTCCCCCCATTGTCTGCGACTGTGACGATCGCTGTCAGGTTGTTGGTAATGTGCTTTAGTCCGCGCAGGACAGAAGGCAGACCAGTACCCCCACCGATGGCTACGATGCGTGGCCCGTGCTCTTGCTGCTGCTGTTTGACAGTGTCATTCACTTACGGCTGGCCCTCGATCCTGTGTTGTCTTCCGGAAACACATGTCTCAGGAGTGTGACTCGATGTACACCAGTCCCGAACGCGCAGTGCTTTCGACGCCTGTTATCCATCCTGTAGAGTAACACGACGGCGGGGATGCTGTCAAAGCCAGCACGTTGATACTTGTCCTATTTTGCGCTGCCTAAAGGCAGTACAGGCCAACTGTACACGTCAGGATTCTGGCGGCAGGGTGGGGGGCGCCAGCCGGACAGCGATGGGATAGTTCACCACTAGCACCCATCAATTCATTGGTCCATTGCGTGATTATGTGATCTTGCGCTAAAGCGGCGTTGGACAATCGAGACAAGCAGGATGATACCTATCGCTCCTAGCGCGGTTAAGGTCCCAATGATCAGCGCCGCGTCAAACCAGAACTGCTCAGGGAATAACCGGATCAGTGTGTCGGAATAGTAGAACCGCCAGGTGCCATTCTCAAAGAATATCCCGTGGAATAGCTCGAAGAAGCGGTTCCACGCAACAAGCGCTGCTGCGATGAGGCCTCCGATGATGCCAAGCGTCAGGTATCCGCCGGTGCGTAACCCTGACAATACTAAATTTCGTATAGTCACACTATTGAAACTCAAGAGAACAGAGAAAGACAACACAATCACCACCAATACCAGAACCCAAAGCACTACCTGCACAACCCTCCAAACATCCACCAGATGCCGGATCTCACGCTCACCAAAAACAACAGAACCATCATCAAACTGCAGTCCGGTTAAAACCAGATCGGAAGAGCGTCGTGTAGGGAAAGAGTGTAGGATAGGGTGGTG
>CAZGYW010000082.1:3446-8251 GCA_964530495.1 uncultured Anaerolineae bacterium | reverse complement strand
TCAGCGGAGGGGATATTGGCGCGCGGGCCGGCACGCTGACGATCATGGTCGGCGGACCGCTGGAAGCGTTCGAGGCCGTCATGCCGCTGTTCCAGGCGATGGGCAAGACCATCACCCACATCGGCGCCAGCGGTGCTGGCCAGGTCGCCAAGTGCGCCAACCAGATCATCGTGGCCGCCCAGATGGCCGGCATGGCGGAGGCGCTCGTCCTGGCCCAGAAGTCCGGCGTCGATCCGCAGAAGGTCGTCCAGGCCATCAGCCGCGGCGCAGCCCAATGCTGGACGTTGGACAACAAACCGCCCAAGATCTTCAGCCGCAACCTGGGGCCTGGCTTCAAAGCGCATATGCAGCACAAAGACCTGAACATTGTGCTGGATACCGGCAGCGCCTACGGGGTTCCGCTGCCCACCACCGCCACAATCCAGCAGCTCTACCGGGCGATGCTGGCCGCCGGTAACGGCGACCTGGACAACAGCGCCGTCATCACCGTGCTGGAAGCGCTGGCGGGTGTTGTTGTCGGTCAGGAATAGGCGGCCGGCGCTATGGCGCCAATTGTGGGTTGGCGGCAGGTTATTGTAAAATGGCCGCAAGCCCGATTGCAGGTAACACTCGATTGAGCTTGTTGCGTTCCACCACACTAGGATGGCCGCATGTCACAGGAACAGGCGCTCCACTTCTTGCAGCAGGGCATCGCCGCCGCCAAAGCCGGCCGTAAGGAGGAGGCTCGCCCCCTCCTGCAGAATGCCATCCGGCTCGACCCTGGCAATGAGACCGCCTGGCTGTGGCTGAGCAGCATCGCCAAAGACCAGCAGGAGCGGATCTTCTGCCTGCGCCAGATTCTGGAGATCAACCCGGCCAACGAGATGGCCGTCAAGGGCCTGAAGGCACTGGGCGTGGCGGTGAGCACAGAGTCCGGCCAGGCCGCCGCGCCGGCCCGCAGCGCCGTGCCGATCCCAACCGCGGAAAAGATCAGCGCCGCCCGCAAGGCCCTGCCTCCCATCCTGAACGGCCTGCAGGCTCAGGACGATCCACTCAGCAACGTCAAGTGGGTGCGCAAGCGCCGCAACCGGGCCGGCGAGCGCGCCGCCATTCTGTTCAGCATCGCCATCCGGGTCGTACCGCTGCTCCTGATCGCCGGCCTGGTCGCCCTGGCCGTCTGGTTTGTCACTGAGAACCCCGGCGCGATCGCCCTGGCCCCGACCTGGACGCCCAGTTTCACGCCCACCGCCACCGCGACTCCCACGCCCGGCTTCACGCCAACGCCCTCCGCCACCCCGCGCATTCCAGCCACGCCCACACCGCCTATCCCGGACGGGCTGCCGCGGGGCGACCTGTTTGCGAACATGACCATCACCCCGGCTTACCCGCGTTTCTTTGAGGGCCGGGTCATTCAGGAAGCGGTGATGCTGATCGATGCCGGGCAGGATAGCGTGGCGCTGCCCACCCTCTCCGCCCTGCGCGAGACCCTGCTGGATACCAGCGACACCGCCAATCCGTACTATTACGAAGCGATTGCCCTAACCAACCTGGGCGATACTGAACGCGCCGAACGCCTGCTGAACGAAGGGCTGGAGCGCATGGCGCAGGCCCAGGAGAATCCCGGCCTGCTGCAGGCCGGGCTGGCCTATGTGTTCGCTGCCCGGGGGAGCTACGCGGACTCGAACGCGCAGGCGGAACTTGCGCTGCAAAGCGATCCCGAGCTGCCGCAACCCTACTACACCCTGATTCGCAACCTCATTGCCCGGGAGAACTACCAGGACGCCAACCTGCGGCTCACCGAGGCCCTCGATCGCCATCCGGCGGATGTTAACCTGTGGATTCTGGAAGGGCGGCTGAACCTTGCGCGCGGCCAGGCAGCCCAGGCCCAGCAGGATGCCCGGATCGCGCTGTACATCGACCCGGCCGCCGAGGAAGCCTACCTGCTGCAGGCGGAGGCCGACCTGGCCCTGGGCGATTACGGGCTGGCCGCGCTCCATCTGCAGGACTACCTGTTCACCTATCCCGGCAGCATCCAGGGCTGGACCCTGCTGGGCGATACCCGTTTGCGGGAAGGCAACCCTGACCTGGCGCTCGCCGCCTATGGCCGTGCCCTCAACACCGGCACCCTTGAACCGGTCCAGATTCCCGCGCTGCTGGCCCGCGCTGATCTGTTCGCCGGCCGCGCCGAATACGACCGCGCTTATGCCGACTACGCCCGCGCGCTGACCATCGACGGTGAGCACTCCGCAGCCCGCCTGGGGCGCGCCGAATCCGCGTACCGCCTTGGGCGCTATAGCGAGGCGATCGAAGATGTGGACATTCTGCTGGATGAGGAGCCAACGCGCGCCGATCTGCGGCTGCTGAAGGCCCGGGCGCTGGTGGATGGCGCCAATCCCAACCAGGAGGAGGCCTTCCGCCGGGCACAGACCGCCGCCCTGAATCTGCTGGCCGGGGACTTCCCGGACCGGCTGCAGGGCAGCGCCCGCGCGGCCGCCTACGAGTACCGGGCGCGCATCCAGTTGGATCAGGACGCATACTCCGGGGCGCTGGGGGACATCACACGCGCCCTTGAGATCGAAGAGACCGGATCGCGGCACTACCTGCGCGGCCAGATCCACGAGGCGCGGCGCGAGGTGGACGCCGCCCGCCGTGAATACGAGTGGGTGCGCCTGTGGTCGCAGGTCTACCCCTACCCGTTTGCCGCGGATGCCGTCACCCGCCTGGAGGCGCTGTCCGACTAGTGCGACACCGGGGCACTCAAACCACAAAGGGACGGCCAGCCGGTCGTCCCTTTTGCGTCACACCAACTGTCCGTGGTCAGGCCTTGCTGACCGTCGCTTTAAAGGTCTCCAGCGCCTGAACAACTGTCTGCAGGGCAGCAGCATCCTCCGGGACCTCGCCGTAATGGACGCGCACATAGGCGTCCGTCAGCGTATCGACGGCGCTCACCCCCTCCGGAAAAGCCCGGGCCAGCGTCCCCCGGTATTCGTAGGGCGTCTGGGAGGCGGCACGCGGGAAGCCCTTCCTGGCGGAGAGGCGGGCCATCTGCGCGTAGGCGCGCCGGATCGTGAGCGCGGCCAGCAGGTCACGCCCGATCCCGAACCGGCTCACGCTGTGCAGCGCCCCGCTGACCGCTTCCCGCCCGCGGCGGAACAGGTCGCGCAGCCCGGCCAGGGCATCGCCTTCCAGGTCTTCCAGTTCCTCCGGATCGCCCTGGGCGCTGCGCTGGCGGCGGCGCAGGGTCAGCACCACCATCGCCACCACGATCAGGATCACCAGCACCGTCAGGCACATCTGGATCCCGCCCAGCTGGTTCAGAAAGTCCATGAACTGGTTGTACAGTTGCTCCAGCCCGCTTACCTGCTGGTTAGGCTCGCCCAGCGCGGCCTCAGCGCCGATCTCCGGCCCCAGCTCCTCCAGCGTCTCCGCCATCTGAAGCTGAGTGACGATCCACTGCACCACCGTCCCCAACACCAGGAAAAGCGGGGTCATGAGCAACGTCACCAGAAAGACCACGCCAGTCAGGATAGGCTGAATCACAGCAGCGAACAGATCCGGGTCCAGGCTGCCCAGCAGCGCAGCAAACAGCAGGCCGAGGAGGGTGATCCCTCCGGCAGCAGCCAGCATAAACGCCGACCAGCGCGGCCCAAAGGAGGCGGACTGGCTGCCGGCTTCACGCAGGGCCAGCGCCCTGGCGAAGCTGATCCCCAGCAGGCCAAAGAAGAAGAACGGTGCCAGCGCGGTCAGGGAGGCTTCTCGCCCCATTGGAAAGAGCGCGGTGGCGAAGAAGAACAGGATGCCCAGCCGCATCCCAAACGCGACGCGGATCGCCGTGGGCGAGATGACCGCCAGCCGCAGCCCGCGCCACCACAGGAGGCTGATCAGGATCAGTGTGGGCACGAACGGCGGGATGGACAGGCGCTCGATCACGCTCACATTGTCGCTGATCACCTCGAAGGCAGGTGCTGCTGGCGGCGCCACAAAGAAGACGCCCAGCGCCGCCACAACAGCCAGCCCAAAACCGGCCAGAAACGCGATGTGGCGCAGGCGCAGCCACACGCCCCGCGAATCGAGCAGGCGCACGATCAGCAGCGCGGCCAGCACGTTGGCGGCAACAAGCGCCAGCAGGCCCGTCGGGGCCAGGCGGCGCGCGCCCGGCAGGATGATGGCAAACCACGGCGCCAGCCACATCGCTTCCATCAGGGCCGCCAGCAGATGGGTGACTTCCCGGCGCGGGTCCAGGCGGAAGGTCGGCAGGTCCGGGTCACGCAGACGCAGCAGGAGGTTCATGGGCGGGCCTCCTGGCGGGCGCGTTCCCGCAGGAAGCGATCACGCGGGGTCAGCGCCGCGTCGTCGGCGTCCTCCGGGATGGGCGGGGGCGGCTCGCTGGCAATCGGCAGGTGGTGGATCAACACGCCGGGTATGTCCGCCGGCGGAGTTTTATCCAGCACAAGCACCACGATGCGCCGCCCGCTATCTCGCAGGCGAACGATCGCGTCCTCGATCGCCGGGGTCATGAAGGCCGTCACAACAACCAGCGTGGTTCCCCACGGCAGATGCGGGCTTTCTTCCAGCAGGAACTGCCCGAACTCCTGGGTGACGATGCTGCTCACCCCGGCCAGTGTTTCCAGAATGTGCAGCAGTTGGTCACGGCTGCGCCCGGGCGCCACCCGGAAGGGCTGATCGGCGTGGGCCAGCGTGCCATTGGCCACCACGCCCACCGCATACTGCTGCTCCACGCCCCAGGCCGCCAGCGACGCCGCCGTGCTGACCAGGGTTTCGAGCATTTCCGGCCAGAAGCCGTGCCAGTACTGCTCGAACGTGGC
>CAZGYW010000082.1:0-3346 GCA_964530495.1 uncultured Anaerolineae bacterium | reverse complement strand
CCGACCTGGAAGATACCTCGATCCCGCGCCAGCAGCCTGATCCGGCGCCGCACGCGCTGAAACCAGCGCAGCGTATAGGTGTTGGTGAGGTACCCGAGGTCCGGGATGGGCGATTCGCTCAGGCGACCTTCGTCCACCGGGCCGAAACGCGGCGGCCACTCGTCCTCCACCTGGAGCCAGCCCAGCGGCAGGAACTTGCGGTTCTCCACCACGATCTGGGCTTCGATCTCCTCCCCTGGAAAGACGCGCTTATGCTCAAACTGGCGCCCATAGTGCACGTCGTGCAGCGCATTGCGGCTCCACAGCCAGGCGGCAGTCACGATCACCAGCATGAATCCGGTCAGGCCCATCAGGGTCAGATTGCCCGTCAGGCCGCCGATGATGAACAGCAGCAGGGCCATCCCGACCCAGCGGTGATCGAGCAGGCTGCGTCTGGAATCCGCCTGGGCGCGCTGGCGGCTTTCCAGAATCTCGCGCTCGATTTGCTCAAAATCGAACATCACGCATCCACGGGAACCGGCACCGCGCCGACGATAGCCGCAACGATCTCCTCCGGCCGGCGCCCGCGCAGGCGCATCTGCGGACTGAGCATGATCCGGTGCGTGATCACCGCCGGAGCAAGCTGCTTGACGTCATCCGGCAGCACGAAGTCGCGCCCGTGAATCGCCGCCCAGGCCTGGCTGGCGCGGTAGAGGGCCATCGTCGCCCGCGGGCTGGCACCCAGGTCAACTTCCGGATGCTCGCGCGTGGTACGGATCACCTGCACGATGTAACCATGCACACTCGCTTCCACACGCACCTCGCGCACCTGGCGGATCAACGCCAGCACCGTCTCCGGATCGGCCACCGGCTGGAGCGTCTCCAGCGGATCCTCCGTCCGGAAGCGAGTCAGGATCGCCCGCTCCTCCGCTTCGGAGGGGTAGCCGATGTCGATCTTCATCAGGAAGCGGTCAATCTGCGCCTCCGGCAGCGGGAAAGTGCCTTCCAGCTCAATCGGGTTCTGGGTGGCCATCACCAGGAATGGGCGGGGCAGGCGCATCGTCTCCAGGTCGATTGTCACCTGGCGTTCCTGCATGGCCTCCAGCAGCGCGCTCTGCGTGCGCGGGGTGGCGCGATTGATCTCGTCGGCCAGCACCACCTGGCTCAGGATCGGGCCGGGCCGGTACTCAAATTCCTGCGTCTTCTGGTTGAAGAAGTTGATCCCGGTTACATCGCTCGGCAGCAGATCCGGGGTAAACTGGATGCGGCGAAAGGTCAGGCCCAGGGAGACCGCCAGGGCTTTGGCCAGCGTGGTCTTGCCGGTGCCGGGCACATCTTCCAGAAGCACATGTCCTTCGCTCAGGATCGCGGCCAGTGCCAGGTTAATGACGTCATCTTTGCCAACGATCACGCGCTGGACGTTCTCGCGAATCCGGCGGGCGGTATCTGCAATCATAGGCCCCTTCTTGGAACGGATAGTCAGGTGTCAACCGCGTAAGTATAGCGGCTGCGCGCGCCCCTGCCCACTTTTTACGTCTTCCGCAACTATCCGCGGCGCAGTCAGTGTTTGTCAAAGCGTAGTTTTCTTCTACAATGGCTGGCAGGTAACCACGGTGACTTTTCGCACCATTCGGGCCTGGAGAATGCATGTCTGACGAGTCTTCCTCGGCGCTGGACTGCCACGCTCTGCTGGACGGTTTCGGCCAGGGCGTGTTGATCTTCGATGCGATGGGAACGCTGATCTTTGACAACTGGGCAGCGCGCAAAATCCTGGGTAAGTGGCTGGGCCCCATCCATACTGAGGGCTGGCCTGCCCTGGTCCGGCTGGCGCTGGATACCCAGGAAGACGAGCAGCCCAGCCTCGATGCGCTGCGTGAGCAAGCCCTGCGCTCCGGCGCGCCGCTGCGCCTGCACATCTACTCCGCCGGGGCGTACATCCCCTGCTGGGTTGCGGCGGTCTATAGCACCGGCGGGCAGGTGCTGACCCTGCTCACGCTTGAACGCCCGGACTGGGGAGCGATTACCGATCTGCTGGCCCTCTTTCGCAACGAAACGCGGATGTCCCTCTCTGCCACCCGTGGGCACGCGGAGTTGGTCCGCCAGATTCTGCGCCGCAGTGACGAGGAGGGCGTTGACACCCGGCACAGCACCCAGCGGGTGATGGGCTTTGCCGAGCTAATCGCCACCCACATGTTGCGCCTCCAGAGCCTGACCAATCAGCTTCAGCGGCTGGAGGTCATCCGCACCGGGGCGCTCAGGCGCGCAGTGCGCGACGCCCGCCGCACGCTTCAGCTGACTGACTTTGTGGAGGACTTCCTGGAGGAATTCGCGGACGAGGCTATTGCCGACCCGGATATTGGCGGGGCCGATTTTCGGGACCGGCTGGCGATCAGCATCCCGGCGGGATTGCAGGTCTACGCTTCCCCGGCTCACCTGGCGAACGCCCTGCACGATACCCTGCGCAATGCCGCCAGCTACAGCCCGCCGCGCTCTCCGATCCAGTTGCATGTCTACCCATCAACCATGGGCACCACCATCCAGTTTGATGTCATCGACCAGGGCTGCGGTATCCGCGTCTCAGAGCGCGAACGGGTTTTCGCGCCGTTTGAGCGCGCCCGCCAGCCGCAAATCATCGGGGTCGATGGCTATGGCCTCAGCCTGTACCTGACCCGCATTGAGCTGGAAGCGATGGGCGGCTCGATCTGGTTCACCAGCACCGAAGGCAAAGGCACGACGGTCAGCTTTCGGCTACCCCGCCGCCCGCTGAACGAGACGGCACACTGAGTCCTGGCTCCCCACAAAAGAACATCCCCACGGCTGGTGGGGATGTCAGAGCTTGCTGTGAAACGCTGCTGCGGCGCTATGCTGCCTACAGGCCGGCCTCCTGGCGCAGCAGCGCGGCCTTGTCGGTGCGCTCCCAGGTCACATTCAGCTCATCACGGCCAAAATGCCCGTAGGCCGCCACCTGCTTGAAAACCGGCTTACGGAGGTCCAGGTCACGGATGATCGCGGCCGGCCGCATGTCGAAGTGCTTGCGGATGATCTCGATGATTCGTTCGTCGCTGATCTTGCCCGTGCCGAAGGTTTCAACTGCCAGGCTGGTCGGCCGGGCCACGCCGATGGCATAGCTGACCTGCAGCTCAATCCGGCTGGCCAGACCGGCCGCCACAAGGTTCTTGCAGATGTAGCGCGCCATGTAAGCTGCCGAACGGTCCACCTTGGTGGCGTCCTTGCCACTGAACGCGCCGCCGCCGTGCCGCGCCACACCACCGTACGTATCCACGATGATCTTGCGCCCGGTCACGCCGGCGTCACCCATTGGCCCGCCCACCACAAAGCGACCGGTCGGGTTCACGAAGATGCGCGT
>CAZGYW010000081.1:0-8307 GCA_964530495.1 uncultured Anaerolineae bacterium | reverse complement strand
CTGGCCGGCCGCGCCAGCGGATCGCGATAGCCGCCCGGTGACCATTCCCACAGCCGGTCGCCCCACACCAGGTAAGCCCGCGGGTCGCCCTCCAGGGTGATGAACGTGCCATCCGGCAGCCCGGCGACATCCGCCCGGTAGGTCTTTTTGCGCCGGGGGCGCGGCTCGACCCGATCCGCATGCAGCGCCCGGTCGATGGCGTCAATGCCGGGGTTGGCCTCAGTCAGGCGACCGGGGTTGCCCGCCAGCCAGCAGCGCTTGAAGCGGTCGTGATCTTCCCGGCGGCACTCCCGACAGGGGCGGTGCCCGGCGGCCAGCGCGGTGGCCTCGTCCAGGAAGAACAACTCGGTGTAATGGCCGGGCATCATCAGCGGGCGGCGGCGGCCCTTGAACTCCAGCAGGCAGATGATCCAGCGCGTGGTCGTCCACTGCCGGCCGGTCAGGTGGCCGGCGGCGTCATGCAGGATGCCCCGGTTGCCGGTGAACGTGCCGCGCTCCGGGCAGGCGATGATCGTGCTGAAGGGGGTAACGCGGTTCTGTCTGGGCATGGCGACCTCCTGGCTGTGGACAGGGACAGGCACAGCATACGCAGCCGCTGCCGCCCGCGCAACTTCGCAGGCGGGGGAGGGGGCCGCGCGGCGGACCGGACTTGACCACAGCGGGATTAGGGATATACAGTTCAGGATAGGGATTGCCTGCGGAGAGAGTGAGTCATGATGTACTACGTATCCGATTGCATGAGAACCCAGGTCTACACGGTCAGGGCCGGGGCGACCCTGGGCGAAGCGATGCGCATTATGGGCAGCCACATGGTAGGCACCATCCCGGTGGTCGATGCCGACCACCATCTGGTTGGAATGGTGGTCATGGATGACCTGCTGACCCAGTTCATGCCCAGGTTCGTGCAGCTCCTGCGCACAACCGATTTTGTTCACGACTATGGAAAATTCGAGCTGGGCGCGCATGCGGCGGAACTGGTGGACAAGCCGGTCGAAGAGATCATGCGCCCGCCGTATTCGCTTCGGGAGGACAGCGGCCTGATGGAGGCGATGGTCTTTATGCACAACCATCAGGCGTCTGATGTGCCGGTCGTCGATGCGGACAAGCGGATCGTCGGCATCGTGTCGCGCGTGCGCGTGGGGAGTCTTTTCCTGGTTGGCTGGCTCAACCAGACCAACGAATAGAGTCCCCATGACTGAGATCGTGGCTGTTGCCATTTTTGTAGTCACGCTGGGGGTGATCTTCGCGGAGAAGTGGCACCGCATGGTGGTTGCCAGCGTGGGCGCGGCGGCGATGGTGACCGCCGGACTGCTGCTCGGCTTCTACAATGAGGAGCACGCCATTGCGGCGATTGAGTTCGAGACTCTGGCCCTGCTGCTGGGCATGATGATCCTCGTGGCCCTGCTGCGGACCACCGGCTTCTTTGAATACGTGGCCATCCTGGTGGCCCAGCGCAGCGGTGGAAGTGTGGTGCGCCTGCTCCTGATGCTGGGGCTGACCACATCCCTGCTCTCCATGGTGCTGGACAACGTGACGACGGTGGTCCTGATGGCCCCGATGACCGTACTGATCGCCGAAATTCTGAGCATATCACCTATGCCGCTGCTGATCTCGCAGGCGATCTTCTCCAACACCGGCGGCATGGCCACCCTGGTGGGCGATCCGCCCAACATCCTCATCGGCGCGGCAGCGGGATTGACCTTCAACGATTTCATCACCCACCTGGGGCCGATGGTCGTGGTGCTGTGGGGTGTCACCTTTGGCGTGCTGGCCTACCGCTTCCGCCACCAGATTCGCACGTCGGATTCCGAGCGCCGCCTGCGCCAGCAATCCATGCGCAGCCTCCATGCGCGGGAGGCGCTGAACGACGCAGCGGGGGCGCGGCGCGTGCTGCTGGTGCTGGCGGGGGTGGTCGTGCTGTTTGTGCTGGAGCGGCGGCTGGGCATCACCCCCGCGTTCGCCGCCCTGACCGGGGCCGGGATCGCGCTGGCCTGGACGGGAATGGGCGTTCATGGCATCCTGCAGGCGGTGGACTGGGATGTGCTGCTGTTTTTCACCGGCCTGTTCGTGATGGTGGGCGGCCTGGAAGCGGCCGGCGTGCTGGAGCGCGTGGCCGAGAGCCTGCTGGGCCTGCAGAGTGTTTCGCCGGTGCTGCTGGGCCTGATCATCATGTGGATCATGGCAGGGCTGTCAGCCCTGATCGACAACATCCCGGTCACGATCGCCGTGATCCCGATCATTCTCAGCCTGGGCGCGCAGGGCATCGACATCCGGCCGCTGTGGTGGGCGATCGCGCTCGGTGCCGGGCTGGGTGGCAACGCGACCCCGATCGGCTCCACCGCGAACGTGGTCGTCATTTCCGTCAGCGAGCGCACCGACCGCCCGATCACAGATCGCGAATGGCTCTCTGTCGGGTTGCCGACAGTGCTGGCGACCATGCTGGTGGCCAGCCTGCTGTTCGTGATTCTGTTCGATTTTCTGGGCACGCGCTGACCGGCTGACGGCTACAAGGTATCCCATAAAAAACAACGTGGTTCCCACCGGGCAGGCGAGCATTTGCCCGCCGGACGCCTGCTTTGGCGTATACTGGTAGCGCGCTGGATGCCGTTGGGGAGGAATCTGCCTGTGGACAACGCGATCGTCATCAAAGGCGCGCGCCTGCACAACCTCAAAAACATCACCCTGAGCATTCCCAGGAACCAGGTTGTCGTGCTGACCGGCCTCTCCGGTTCCGGCAAGTCGACCCTGGCGCTGGAGACGCTCTACAAAGAAAGCCAGCGCCAGTTCATGGAAGCGCTCGGGCTGGTGACGTTCGCCGCCAGCAAGCCAGATGTGGACAGCATCACCGGGCTGCCGCCGTCGGTCAGCGTTGATCAGCACCTGACCAACCGCAGCCCGCGCTCCACGGTCGGCACCGCCAGTGAAATCTTCACCTACCTGCGTGTGTTGTTCGCGCGGGCCGGGCGCCGCGCCTGCCCGCACTGTGGCGCCGAGATCCCGCCCGGGTACGATGCCGGTGCGGAGGCGGATGACGAGCTGGAGCTTGACGCGACCTATCCCTGCCCGCAGTGCGGGCAGCCGGTGCCGTGCCTGAGCATGGCCCACTTTTCCTTCAACAAGCCGCAGGGGGCCTGCCCGACCTGCAGCGGGCTGGGTGTGGTTCACACGGCCATTGTGGAACGCCTGATCGACCCTGCGCGGAGTGTGCAGGAGGGTGGGGTGCTGCGCTGGGTAAGTCACGAAACCCGCTATCACAGCCAGACCCTGCAGGCGGCTGCCAGACACTACGGTTTCCCATTTGATCCGGGGACGCCGATCGGGCAACTCGCCGGCGCTGCACGGGACATCCTGCTGTACGGGGTCAACGACGAGCGCTTCCGCCGCCACTTTCCCGGGGTTGAGCCACCCGAAATGGTCTCGCGCGGGCGGTTTGAGGGCCTGATCCCCAACCTGGTGCGCCGCTACGCGGAGAGCGTCGATAACTCTGCCCACCGGGCCAGGTTAGGGGAGCTGTTGACAGAGGAAGAGTGTCCGGATTGCGGCGGGACGCGGCTGCGCCCCGCCAGCCGGGCGGTGACCATGGCCGGCCGGACCATCGTCGACGTGTCCGCTATGCCGCTGACTGACCTGCTGGACTGGATCACGGCGCTGGAGGGGTGGATCGCCGGGGATGCGTGGCGGATCGCGGCGCCGATCGTCGCTGACCTGCGCGGGCGCATCCGCCGCTTCGTGGATGTGGGCGTCGGCTACCTGACCCTGGCCCGCGCCACGCCGTCGCTCTCCGGTGGGGAGGCGCAGCGCCTGCGGCTGGCGGCCCTGCTCGGCTCCAGCCTGACCGGGATGCTGTACGTGCTGGACGAGCCGACGATCGGCATGCACCCACGCGATACGGAGCGGCTGATCCGTGTGGTGCGCCAGTTGCGCGACCTGGGCAACACCGTGCTGGTCATTGAGCATGATCTGGATGTGATGCGCGCGGCGGATGTACTGATCGACATGGGGCCGGGGGCCGGCCCGCAGGGTGGGCAGATTGTGGCGGCCGGCACCCCGGATGCTGTGGCACGCAATTCCGCATCCATTACCGGACATTACCTTACCGGTGTGAAGACGCTTCCGGTTCAAGATATCCGCCGATCCGGAACCGGACAGAGCATAACAATTCATGGCGCGCGGGCACACAACCTCAAAAAACTGACGGTCGAAATCCCGCTGGGGATGCTCGTGGCCGTGATCGGCGTCTCCGGATCGGGCAAGTCGTCGCTGATCCTGGATACGCTGGGCGCTGCCGCCAACCGGCATTACCACGGGGCCAGGGACCAGCCCGGCGCGCATGACCGGATCACCGGCTGGGAGCACCTGGAGGATGTGGTCATCATCGACCAGGCGCCCATCGGGCGCTCGCCGCGCTCGAACGCCGCTACCTACACCGAGGTGTTCACGCTCATCCGCCAGCTTTTTGCCCGCCTGCCGGAAGCTCACGGCCTGGACCCCCGCCATTTTTCGTTCAACGTACCGGGCGGCCGCTGCGAGCGCTGCGAGGGCGCGGGCGTGCTGGCCGTGTCGCTGCACTTCCTGCCGGATGTCGAAATCCGCTGTCCGGTTTGCCGGGGCCGGCGCTTTCAGGAGGAGGTGCTGGCGGTCAGGTACCGGGGGCTGGACATCGCTGAGGTGCTCAGTCTGACCATCGAGGAGGCGCTGGCGTTGTTCGCCGATGTTCCGGCGATCGCGCGCCGGCTGGCCCTGCTGGTGGATGTGGGGCTGGGCTACCTGCAGCTCGGCCAGCCGGCGACCATGCTCTCCAGCGGGGAAGCGCAGCGCATCAAACTGGCGAAGGAGCTGGCGCGGGGCGCGCACGGGCATACCCTGTACCTGCTGGACGAACCGACGATGGGCCTCCATCCGGACGATACCGCCCGCCTGCTGGCGGTGCTGCAGCGCCTGGTGGATGCCGGAAACACGGTGCTGGTAATCGAGCACAATATCCCCCTGATCCGGGCCGCGGACTGGCTGATCGAGCTGGGGCCGGAGGGCGGGTCGGCGGGTGGCTACCTGATCGCGGCCGGGACGGTGGCGGAGGTCGCGGCCAACCCGGCTTCGCAGACCGCGCCGTTCTTTGCTGCTTCCGGATAGTACCGGAGGCGGCTTGCCCGCCGGCCGCTTGCCCTTTACCATAACGTTGTGCAGCGGATGAGTCCGGCGCCGGCCGGGCACATGCATTATTGAGAGGATGCCGCCATGCGACTGTTGAAAACTCTTGTCCGGCCGCTGGCCCTGGCCGGATTGTTGCTTCTGTTGCCCTTCACTGCCTTTGCTCAGGACGGCGCGGCAGTCCCGGTCCCGGACCTGATCGGCGCCAGCCTCCCGGAAGCTGCCGCGCGCCTCAACGCGGCCGGGCTGGCCCTCGGCCCGCAGACCGACCAGCCCTGGGCGGAGAGCGCCGGGTTGCCAGGCAATACCGTCAGCGCGCAGGCAGTGCCGCCCGGCCAGTCCATCGCGGCGGGCAGCGCGGTAGGTGTGACCGTCCTGCGCTCGCCGAACGTCCTGCTCCTCTATGACCGGGACGGCATCACGCTGATCAACCAGACCGGCGCCAGCCTGGACCTGAACGGCCTGATCTTCAGCGCGCTGGATGGCGCCGCGGCGGCGTCCTTTCCGGCCACGAACTGGCTGGGCAGCCTGCCCGCCGGGGACTGCGCCCAGTTGTGGGCGGTGCGCCGCACCGGCCCAAGCCGTCCCGCCGAATGCGAGGCGCTTCAGCGCTGGCTGAGCACGGTTAACCCCGGGGCGCACTTCTGGACGGATGCCAACAGTGTGACGCGCTTCAGCGTGGCCTACGGCGGCATCGAGCGCGCTACGTGTGACGGCGCGGTAGCCGGCGCGGGGCAGCAGCGCTGCGCGTTCTACCTGCCCGCCGGCGGCGCGGCCGGTGACGTGACCGAGTACATCTACCTGGCCTACACGACCGACCGCCTGATCGTGTTCAACCAGTCCGCAGACCGCTGGATGCCGCTGGGTGAAACGCAGATCTACAACTACAACCCGAATATCGCGATCCCCGGCTCGAGCCTGGTTGTGGGCGATGCGAGCCTGTACGCGGTGGTCAACCCGGTCGCGGAGATCAGCCGCCTGGCCCCGGGCCAGTGCCTGTTTATGACGAACAGCAATCCGGAGGCAGTGACCCCGCCCCAGCCCTGCGAGGTTATCGCCCGGCTGGACATCGGCCCGGATCTGATCTTCTGGGCGGCGGATTTTGAGGTGGGCAGCGCTTCGGATGGCCAGCAGCGCACCTGCCCGGCGGCCAGCGCGGGCAAGCTCACGCTGTGCGTCATGCCGCGCTGAGTTGCCGGCCGGCACGAAAACCGCCCGCCCGGTGAAGGGCAGGCGGTTGCAGTGTTCAGGTTGCGCCGCTTACTTGCGGTCGTTGTTGAAGTCGCCGGGGTGCATGCCAAACTCGCACTTGGCGCGCCAGCCATTGGCCGGAGCCCACGGTGGCGGCGGGTTGTGGCATTCCCCATCGCGCCAGACCTGCACCGGCCCCAGATCGGCGTTGACGTAAATGTCGACGTCGATGATGACCACCACCGCGGCGACAATTACCGTCAGCCCGTCACCATCCGCGATCCCGCCGTTCACCCGCACACGGTCGCCGATGCGCAGCGCGATCAGGATCGGGTCGTCGACGTTGAGCGTGATTTCCATCCCGTAAATGACGATGATGTTGCCGCGGATCTCCACCACCGGCCCTTCGATCACCACCACGACGGGCAGGTCTTCCTCCCCGCCCAGGTAGTAGGCCGTGTCGGTATCGGTGACCTGCTGGCTCCCGGCCAGCGCCGTCACGGTGGCGGTGTTCTGCTGCTGGCCGTCAGCCGCCGGGATCGGGCCCACCGGGCATTCGAAGCTGTCCCCCGGCTCCAGGGTGGCCGGCAGCGCGCAGGCCGCCAGGGCCGCGGGGTCGTCCAGGCTGATGCCCGTCAGGGGCGCGGTGCCGCTGTTGGTCACCACCAGCTTGAACAGGACATCATGGCCGGTGGGGATCGATGGGCCGGGGGCAGCATCGGCGTCATGCCATACCGTCCCGCCATTGACCGAAACGTACTTCTCAATATCCACCGCCGGGCGCTCGCCGCCGTAGAAATACGCGGCATCCGTGTCGCTGACCGTGCCATCCGCCACGCTGGCAGTGACCTGCGCCGTGTTGCTGTGCTGGCCTTCGGTGACTGCGAACGGCCCGATCGTGCATTCAAAGAACGCTTCCGGCGCCAGGGTGGGGGGCACGTTGCAGGCGCTCAGGTCGTAGGCGGGATCGCTGAGGACGATGCCCGCCAGGTCCAGGTCGCCGCTGTTGGTCACCATCAGGCGGAAGGCGACCTGCCCGTCCAGCGGGGCGGAAGGCCCGGGCGCGGTATCGGCGTCGATCCAGGTCAGGCCGCCGTCGGTAGAGACGAATTTCTCCAGGGCGATGGCCGGGCGGGCACAGGCCGGACCGCTGAGCATCCCGCTGGCGAACCCATTACCATCCTTGACGGCCACGCTGACCGGCCCCGCGATGACATTCCCGGCCAGAGTCAGGCTGTAGGTGCGCGTATCCGTGACCAGCAGCGGCACGTCCCACTTGATGCCGTCAACGCCCGTGGTTGGGTCGGCGCCGAAGCTGACCCCGCTGGCCGGACTGTAGCCAACCACATCCAGGACCGGGTCGCAGACGGGCAGGCCGAGGTCGAAGTGGCTCAGGTCGGGCGGCTGGCCCGTCCCCGCCACCAGGTAGCTGAAGGTGGTCTGGTCGGCGGCGCTGTCGTAGCTCCGGCCCAGGAAGCTCACGTCGAAACTGCCCAGGCGCAGCGCCCCCTCCGTCCCCTGCGCCGCCGTCAGGCCCGCCCCCGGCAGCAGGGAGAGTGTAATCACGATGATGAGCATGTCTCGCATACGCATACGGTGTGGCATAGCGGCCCTCTCTGGAAGTCCAGCCTCTCCATAAATTGCGGATCATAACCTAGCCCATTAAACCATAGAATTTACCGGGGGACGCCGGTCATGCGCCGCGAACAGGACAGAATTCCTACCGGGTTCGGTCCGTGAGGTTTCGGACGCATCAGAAATTGAAGGAGGTATCCCAGATAAAACGTGATGGAGCAGGTGGCCTGACCTGCGCGCCTGCGGGATTGCGTTTCGGGTAGTTGCCGTGATTATGTTGGATACTATGCCTGATCCAGGGTGCCCGTGTCCGGCGTGCCTTCCAGCCGGTCCTGACCGCGGGTCAGCCAGTCCAGCGTGAGGCTGACGTACCAGAGTCCGCCCTGGTTGCCG
>CAZGYW010000080.1:0-8314 GCA_964530495.1 uncultured Anaerolineae bacterium | reverse complement strand
GCGGGCTGCGCACGCCCAGGATTGACCCGGCCAGAAAGACCACGGTGCCCATCGTTAGCGAAAGGATGAGCTGCCCGCGCAGGTACGCGTTCCAGATCTGCCCCAGCCGGCACAGCAGGAAGTGTACGTCGTCGCGATACGCCTCCGGGAAGATCTCCTCGATCTGCTGCAGGAAACGCGGCCCGTCTTTCATCAGGTAAAAGATCATGGTCAGCACGAAGATCATCGAGAGCAGGCCGCTGATCACCGATCCCAGCGCCCCGAGGACGGGGGTAGTCAGCGGTCCCAGCAGTCGCTGGACGGTGCTCACCAGATCGACTTCCGCCATCTCAAGGGTATCTTCCAGGCCGGTGATGTTCGCCCCCAGAACCTCAAGCGGGACGATTTCCTGTGTGCCGATCACAATCGGCCGGGTTAACACCCGGGTCAGATCGCGCTGAATCTCCTCGATCAGGGCCGGGATCGCCGTCGCGAGCTGGCGTAACTGCGTAGCAATGGCCGGCACAATCAGGACGATCAGCAGCGCCACCAGCAGGACCGCCGCCAGGAAGGTCAATACTGTCGCCAGCGTGCGTTGCGTCCCGGGGGCGCCGGGAATCACCCGATCCAGCCACCCGACCATCGGGCTGAGCAGGTAGGCCAGCACCAACGAGATGATCACCGGCGGCCAGATGGCGCTCAGCCGCCACGCGAAAATCCCGATGACGAGCAGGAGAATCAACCCAACAGTCCGCCGCGTGCGCATTGACCACGCCGGTGAGGTTACTCTGGTGTACGGCTCATTCATGCCCGCTATCCCTCGCTGAAGCCTGTGCCCTCGGCTGGCGCGAACGTCCCGTGCAGCTCGCCGCCAACCTGCCAGCGTAGATTGTACGCGAAGCGCATACCCCCCGCAATCAAAAAGCCTTCCGGCGGTGCATGACCCCGCTGCACAGCCTATACGATCCAACCCGGCAAGAAGTCGCACTCCCGCCCGCGATTGCTCACCTCAGCCAACCGGGGGATGAAAAAACCCGGCCGCTGGGGCCGGGTTTATGTTGTCAGTCAGGTACGGGGGCGTGCTCAGTCGCGGTTGCGACGGTCACCGCCACCGCTACTGCGCCGGTCGCCACCGCCGCCGCTGCGCCGGTCACCACCACCGCCCCGCCGATCGCCACCGCTTCCGCCCCGGCGGTCACCACCGCTGCTGGGACGCCGGCTGTCGCGGGCCTGGGCTTCTTCGGGCGTCCAGCCTTCGAGCACAGCCTGACGGCTGAGCCGGATCTTGCCCTGCGGATCGATGCCCGTGATCATGACCATGATCTCGTCACCGAGCTTGACCTCATCCTCGATGCGCTCGACCCGGTAGTCCGCGATCTGGCTGATGTGCACCATGCCTTCGCGGCTGGGCATAATCTCCACAAACGCGCCGTACGGCTCGATGCGGGTCACCTTGCCGGTGTAGATGCGCCCCATTTCAGGGTCTTCCACCAGGGCCAGGATCATCTCGGTGGCGCGGTCTGCCGAGAGGCCGTCAACCGCCGCCACGAAGATCGTGCCATCGTTCTCGATGTCGATCTTGACGCCGGTCTTCTCCTGAATGCCGCGCACAACCTTGCCACCGGGCCCAATCACCGCCCCGATCTTCTCCGGATCGATGTGGAGGGTCGTGATGCGCGGCGCGTAGTCGCTCAGCTCGGCGCGCGGCGCGGGCAGTTCCTTGAGCATCACGTCCAGGATTTGCAGCCGGGCTTCGCGGGCCTGCAGCAGGGCGCGGCGCATCACATCCGCCGGGATGCCCTTGATCTTGATGTCCATCTGCAGCGCGGTAATGCCTTCGGTCGTCCCCGCCACCTTGAAGTCCATATCACCCAGGTGGTCTTCCATGCCCTGGATGTCGGTCAGCACGACAAAGCGCTGGCCATCGGAGATCAGGCCCATGGCGATCCCGCCTACCGGACGCACCAGCGGCACGCCGGCGTCCATCAGGGCGAGGGTGCTGCCGCACACACTGGCCATGCTCGTGCTGCCGTTGGAGCTCAGGACTTCGCTCACCACGCGCAGCGTGTAGGGGAACTCATCCTCCGGCGGGAGCATCGTGCGCAGGGCGGTTTCCGCCAGCGCGCCGTGCCCGATTTCGCGGCGCTTGGGGCCGCGCAGGAACCAGGTCTCGCCGGTGGAGAACGGCGGGAAGTTGTAGTGGTGCATGTAGCGCTTGGAGTCCTCAGGATTGAGGTTGTCCAGCTCCTGGGCATCGCGCGGGGTGCCCAGCGTGGCGATGCTCAGCACCTGGGTCTGGCCGCGCTTGAACAGGCCGGAGCCATGGACGCGCGGGACCACGCCGACTTCCGCCGCCAGCGGGCGGATGGTCACGGTATCGCGCCCGTCGGGGCGGATGCCATCTTCCAGGATGTGGCGCCGCACTTCTTCCTTCAGGCCCGCGTCGATGAAGCCCTTGATAGCGACATAGTCCGGGATCCGCTCCGGGGTGGCCTGGCTTTCGTACTCCGCCAGGATGCGCGTCTGCAGCTCATCCAGCGCGGCGCTGCGCGCGGTCTTGTCCGTCACCTCGGCCACGATACGGCGGATTTCCCCGCCGACCTTGCCCCGCACTTCCTCGCGCAGAGCTTCGTTGACTTCCGGCGCGGAGAACTGGAACTTGGGCTTGCCGAGTCTGGCCGCCATCTCGTTCTGCACGGCCAGGATGCCCTGCAGCGCGGCGTGCCCGGTTTCCAGGGCGCGCAGCATCGTCTCTTCGTCGACCTCGGTCGCGCCGGCCTCGACCATGTTGATCGAGTCCATCGTCCCCGCCACGCGCAGGTCAAGCACGCTGTTCTCCATCTCGGAGATCGTGGGGTTGACGACCAGCTCACCGTCGATCAGGCCCACGCGGCAGCCCGCCACCGGCCCCTCGAAGGGGACGTTGGAGATCATCAGCGCGGCGCTGGCAGCGATGATGCACAGCATGTCGGCGTGGTGCTCCTGGTCGTGGCTCAGCGCCGTCACGATGATCTGCACCTCGTTGCGCAGGCCATCCGGGAACAGCGGGCGCAGCGGCCGGTCGGTCACGCGCGAGATCAGAATGGCGGCCTCGCTGGGCCGGCCTTCGCGGCGGAAGAAGCTGCCGGGGATGCGCCCGGCGGCGTACATACGCTCTTCGTAATCCACGCTGAGGGGGAAGAAGTCGATGCCCTCACGCGGGTTCTTGCTCATGGTCGCGGTCGCCAGGACGAGCGTATCGCCCATGCGCG
This sequence comes from uncultured Anaerolineae bacterium, assembly GCA_964530495.1. GTDB lineage: Bacteria > Chloroflexota > Anaerolineae > Aggregatilineales > Ch27 > CAZGYW01. The sequence goes on along the minus strand of CAZGYW010000080.1, from coordinate 5,084 downwards.
CGGTCACGGCGCCACCGGCCTGTTCGGCCAGCTTGCCGGTCTCGATGATTACTTCCTGGGTGCCGACCATCGCCGAGAAGCGATGGGATTCGCCCATATTACCAGTCATACATTGCCTCCATAGACAAATAATGCCCGAAGGCCAGGGACTGGAAGATGCCGCCAAACGCAGAAGGGTTTGGCTTCATGTTCCAATTCCTGCCACCCCGGGCACACTTACACTCAGGTGGTTAGCGCGGCCCCACCCTGGCCGTTTTTCCTGCAGTTCTTCAAGTATTTCCCAGTAATGGGGGCAAGCAAGCCTGCCCCCATTTCCTCACTTATCCGGTTACCGGCGCAGGCCAAGACGCTGAATCACGTCCTGATACGCTTCGGGATCGGTGCGGCTCAGGTATTTCAGGTGACGACGGCGCAGGCCGACCATCTTCAGCAGGCCACGGCGCGAATGTTCGTCGTGCTTATGCACCTTAAGGTGCTCGGTGAGCTGGTTGATCCGCTGGGTGAGCAACGCGACCTGCACCTGCGGCGACCCAGTGTCGCCATCATGCACGCCAAACTCCCGCATTACCAGTTCTTTTTCAGCCGGTGTAAGAGTCATTCCGTATCCGTCCCTATCAAGGTCACCAGGTCTGCCGGACGTAGGCTGACCGGTCTGAGCATCCCCGCCGCCGGCGCGCGCGCCGCCAGCTAACGGGTTCTGCCTGCGAACCATGGAAGCACATTATAGCAGAAGGCCCCGGAGTTTCAAGGCTGGATTGTCTGCGGGCCGCATTAAGACCCCCTGCCGCCTACTCTGGCAGTTGGACGCCCATCCGCCGCCCCAGCGCTTCCAGCATCGGCGCCAGCCACAGGCGCTCAAACCCCGGCGCAAATTCAGCGTAGGACTCGGGGGAGATGGTCGCCAGCCGCCGCAGCCAGTACGTCAGGAAGTGCCACAGCAGCGCATGATCCCACAGCAACGCGAAGCGCTCCTCGTCCCACCCCGGCGCTACCCGCCAGGCCATCTCCTCCCGGTAGAGCGCCACCAGGTCGGGCAGGAACGGCGGCGGCTCCAGCATCACCGCCGTGGTCAGGATGAACATCTGCAGGTCGAGGATCGCGGGGCCGATCCCGGCTCGCTGCCAGTCGAACACGATCTGGCGGCCTTCCACCGGGCAGCCGATGTTCCCCGGCCAGTAGTCGCCATGCAGCAGGGTATGCGTTTCCTCCCGCAACGGCGCGGCGATCTCGTCCGCGTGCTGGACGAGCGCCCCGAAGGCCAGGAAGTTGCGCCGGGAGACGAGCGCCGGGATGCGTTCCTCCCGCAGCAGAAGGAGCAGCGCCTCCGCCGCCGCCATGATCGTCGCCTGGTAGTCGGCCTCGAACGGGCGACCCAGCCACGGGAAGATCGCCAGATCCTCGTCCAGCCCCCAGAAGCGATCGTGCAACGCGGCCAGGTTGGTCAGCGCCTCACGGTAGTCTTCCGCCGCCCATTCGTCCGCCGGACGCAGCCCGGCCAGGGCCTCCACCACGATCCAGCCCTGGGCGGGGTCGCCTGCCACCAGCCCCGGCACCAGCAACGGCAGGTGCGGCGCCAGGCGCCGGTACACCTCGTATTCGCGCCGCCCCACCACTGACAGGATGCGGCCATCTTCGCTGACGGGCGCTTCCTTGAGCACCAGCGGCAGCTGACGCACCTGCCCGTCGATTTCAACACCAACCGCCATCCCAGAAATGGTGGTGATCGAATCGGAGGGGTTACCGGGCAGCGTATCCGGCAGGGCCACCGGCACGATATCCAGCAGGCGCAGCCGGGGCGCCACCAGGTAGCGGCGCAGCCCGGCCATCAGCACCGGGCGGCTGAAGGGCCAGGCGATTTCCCGAAACGGAGGGGGTTGCAGCGCAGTCATGGCCCGTCGGTTACTCCCACGACCGGTCATAATTGGCGGCCAGCTTGTCCAGGATCGCGGTCTGCAGGTCGATGCCGGACACGCTCGCCAGTTGAAGCAGGTAGAGGGCCACGTCCGCCAGCTCGCCGGCCAGCCCGTCAGGATCGGCCACGTCACCGTTCCACTGGAAATGCTCCAGCACCTCGGCCGCCTCAATGATCAGCGAGGTGGCAATGTTGCGCGGCGTCTGCTGGCGCGCTGAGGCCGGGTCGTACCAGCCTTTGGCAGCCACAAAGCGGTGCATGGCCTCGGTCAGCTCGGCCAGGGTCATGGAAGGGGCGTCAGTAGGCATTCGGGCTGCGTCCCCGCAGAGTCTGCATAACGGTGCGAATCAGTATCTTGATGTCCAGCCACAGCGACCAGTTTTCCACGTACCACAGGTCGTACTTGGTGCGCTCCTCCACAGAGGTGTCGCCGCGCAGCCCGTTGACCTGCGCCCAGCCGGTCATCCCGGCCTTCATCTGGTGGCGTTCCATGTAGCGCGGGATGAACTGCCGGAACTGCTGGACGTACGCTTCCTGCTCCGGGCGCGGCCCCACCAGGCTCATCTGCCCGAACAGAACGTTGATGAGCTGGGGCAGCTCATCCATGTTGCTCTTGCGCAGGATCCGGCCGATACCGGTCACCCGCGGGTCATTCTCCACCGTCCAGCCGGGGCCGCTGCGTTCGGCATCCGGCCGCATGGTGCGGTACTTGATCACGGGGAACATCTTGCCGTCCAGCCCCATGCGGTACTGGTAGAAGAACACCGGCCCGGGCGAAGAACGCTTGACCAGCAGCGCAATCCCCAGCAGGAAGGGAGAGAGCGCCACCAGCCCGCACGCCGCCCCAACCATGTCCAGCGCCCGCTTGAGGCTCAGGTTCCAGCCGCGCAGCGCCACATCCCGCACGCTGAGCAGCGGCAGCCCGCCCAGGTCGTCCACCGACAGGCCGCCGGACATGTAGGCGAACACGTCCGGGTAGACCTTGATGTCCACCTGCCCGCGCTGGCAGAGCGTCACCAGGGTCACCAGCTGGCGGCGATCCGCTTCCGGCAGGGCGATGATCACGGTGTCGATCTCCAGCTCGTCGATCAGCACGGGCAGGTCGGCGTATTCGCCCAGCGCCTGCAATCCCAGCACGCCCCCACGCCCGCTTTCCGTCACCAGCCCGGCCAGGTCGAACCCCAGCTGCGGCGACCACTGAATCTTCTGGATGATGTAACGCGCCGCCTCGCTCTCCCCCACGATCAGAACGTCATCGCGGGCGCTGCCACGCGCCCGCAGGCGGAACACGATCTGATTGTGCAGCTCCCGCCCCAGGATGATCAGCACGACGGAGAAAAACCACACGTAGAGCAGCAACGAGCGCGGATAGTCCGTTTCCAGCGGGCTATTCTTGAACAGCACCGTCTGCAGCGCCACCGAAAGGAACACCGCCAGGGACACCGCCCCGGTGATCCGGTACACCAGGTCCACCCGGCTGATGGCGCGCGGCTGGTGGTACAACCGCGAGAAGTAAGCGGTCATCACCACCGACACCACATGCAGGATGATTGTCGGCAGGTAGAAATCCCACAGGCCGGGCGGCTCCGGCGGTAACGGCGACAGCGGGAACCACTCCCGGACGTAGTACGCAACCACGAACGCCAGCATCGCGCAGATCACATCAAAGCCGACCAGCAGCAGCTTGAGGCCGGTGCGGATGTTCCGGTTGCGCCGCCGGGCGGCTTCCGCCCGGATCAGGCGGCGGGTGACAGTGTCGGGGTCCGAATCTCGTCCCAGATCGTCCGGCCGCCCTTCACCAGCAGTCCCGCCAGGATCAGCAGATGCAGCGGCAGCGGCGTCGTCGCCCGGTAGTAGCGGCGGTAGAAGATCAGCATCGCCCGGTAGAACTCCCGCTGCGCTTTCGGGTTGCGGCGGCTGGCTGCTCGCTTGACGTGCAGGATGGTCACTCTCGGGTTGTACCATACCGTCCAGCCCGCTTTCTTCACGCGATACGCCCAATCGATGTCCTCCGCGTACATAAAGTATACTTCATCCAGCAAGCCGACGGCAGCGATCGCCTCCCGCCGGACCTGCATGTAGGCCCCCACCACCGAGTCAACCTCGGTCACCAGGTCGGGGTCCAGATACGTCAGATTATAGCGCCCGAAGCGGCGGCTCTTCGGAAACAGGGTGGACAGTCCCAGCATCCGGTAGGCCGACACTTCCGGCGTCGGGAAGCTGCGCCGGCAGGCCAGGTCAAGCGAGCCATCCGGCAGAACGAGCTTCGGCCCCGCCACCCCGATGCGCGGATCAGCGTCCATAAAGGCCACCATGGCGCGCAGCGCATCGGGCGGCACTTCGGTATCCGGGTTGAGCAGCAGCGCGTAGCGCGGGGCATCCGCGCTCCCGCCGCGGGCAAAACCCAGCGCGCGCAGGCCCAGGTTGTTGGCATACGAGAATCCGCCGTTGATCGGGCTGGCGATCACCTCTGTCCCCGGGAACTCCGCGCGCACCATCTCGGCGCTGCCGTCACTGGAGGCGTTGTCCACCACCACCACGCGGAAGGTGACGCCCTCGCTGGCGAAGACCGTCCGCAGGCAGGTTCGCAGCAGGTCGCGCGTGTTCCAGTTGACAATGACGATCCCCAGATCGAGCATCCCGCTGTCTCCGCTCATCCCCCGGCTCCTTCCCCGCCGGGCGCAGTCGGCAAGGTACGCAGCGGCATCCCGCGCAGGGCGGCGCGCAGCGCGGCGCGGTCATCCCAGGGGTACTCTGTTGTGCCGAAACACATGCTCTGCTCGTGCCCCTTGCCGCAGGCCAGCACGATGTCACCGGCGCGAGCCAGCGTCACCGCCCGGAAGAGCGCCTCCCCGCGATCCGGCACGCGAAAGAACGTCTCCCCCTCCACCCCACCCCGGGCGCGACAGCCGTCCGCCATCGCTTCCAGGATATCCGCCAGCGCCTCGGTGCGCGGGTCTTCCGCTGTCAGGATGGTAAGGTCGGCCAGCTCGGCGGCGTGCTCCGCCATCAGGCGGCGTTTCTCACGGTCGCGCAGCCCGGCGCTGCCGATCACGCCGATCACGCGCCCCTCGGGGCCGATCAGCGTCCGGGCCGTGGTCAGCACCTGGACGAGCGTATTCGGCGTGTGGGCGAAGTCCACGACCGCCGTGAAATCCTGCCCCTCGTCGAT
>CAZGYW010000079.1:0-8314 GCA_964530495.1 uncultured Anaerolineae bacterium | reverse complement strand
GCTCGCCCAGGAAACAGAAGAGTGGGGGCACATCCAGTTCTTCAATGACGGCCCTGCGATCCCCACGATTCTGATCGATGCGGATGGCCTGTCGTCCGGCCGCATGGCGGAAATTGCCCAGTCGGCGGCCACAATTGGCCGGCACGTGATCGCAGTGGTGCCCGCCGGGGAGCAGGCGATTGCCGCCCACGCGCAGACGATCCTGCCGGTTCAGGGCCAGGTGCGCGAATGCTTCGCCCCGCTGGTCTATCACATCCCGGGCGCGATGCTTGCCGCCGAATATGCCGCCCGGATCGGCGCCGAATACTACCGCGCCTTTGGCAATGGCCGCAGCCAGATCGCCTATGACATCAAGACCAGCGTGCAAATTGAAGAACTGTGTCGCTAGCTGTGGAGAATGCTTTCTTCCATGACCCCGGGCCCTGTGTATGCCGCCGTCGGCCACACGTTTATTGACGATATCGTCTTCCCCACCGGCAAGACGTATATGGCCGTGCTGGGTGGCGGGGGCGTGCATGCCGCGGCGGGGATGCTGGTCTGGGACGAGCGCCCGGGGATTGTGGCGGCCGCCGGACGCGATATGCCGCTGAATGCCAGGCACCAGCTCCAGGCTGCTTTCGATACCCGGGGAGTTGCCTGGGTAGATGTACCCCAACTGCGCGGCTGGCAGCTCTTTGAGGAGGATAACCGGCGCACGGAACTCCTGCGCATGGTGCCGCAGAGCCGCTTTGCCGACCATCCTACCCCGGACATGTGCCCGGCCGCCTACGCGGAGACGCTGCGCGGCATGACCATCCTCAATAACGGGGCGGGCTTCCTGAAGTGGCGCGAGCGGTTTCAGGATCTGCTGCTGCTCTGGGAGCCGGGCCAGGCGTACATGGTCCCCGGCCATCGGGATGAATTCCGCCGCACGCTTCCCTTCGCGGATATTGTTTCCCCGAACCTCGCTGAGGCCCGCGCCCTCTACGGGTTTGAGCACGCCCCGGACCTGGCGCGCCAGATGCTGCTGGATGGCGCGCCGAATGTCGCGCTGCGTATGGGCGAGGCCGGGTCACTGGTTGGCGCGCGCGGGCGGCAGGACCTGCTGCATGTGCCCCCCGTGCCGGTCAGCAAGATCGTGGACCAGACCGGGGCAGGCAATGCTTACTGCGGTGGTTTTCTGGTGGGATGGCACCGCACCGCTGATTTGCAGGCAGCCAGCTGCTACGCTGCGGTCAGCGCCTCTTTCGCGCTTGAGCATATCGGCCCGATCAAGATCGATGAGCACACGCTGGCCCAGCGTGACAAGCGCTATAACTGGCTGCAGACGCGCATTGAAGTGGAGCCGCTGAGGCTGTAACAGGCGTGCCCGGCGCAGGCCCCGGGCAGCAAGGAGTGAGAGCGATGAACAAGGCGGAAGCCAGAGCGCTGGTGTGGGAGCAGTTGCGTAAGGTGGCGGTTCCCGACAGCCGGTTTCATCTCAATTTCAACGAGTATATTCCTGACTTCGAGGGCAGCGACCTTGCCACCGAGCGGTTGTGTGATCTGGCGCTGTACCAGCAGGCTGAGGTGCTGTTCATCACTCCGGACAACTGTTTGGAGCGGTTGCGTGCCCGGGCGATCCGAGACCGCAAGGCCCAGCTTGTCACCACCTACGGCATCCGCCGGGGGGTGGTTGAGCTGCTGCCGGAGGATGTGCCTGCCGGGCATGAAGAGCATGCCGCGCTGCTGGATGCGCTGGAGAAGATGGGGCGGCATCTTTCGCTGGCGGAGCTGCGGCGCCGGCACAGGCGGATTGACCTGCTGGTCACTGGCGGCTCCGCAGTCAACACCTCCGGTATCCGGTTTGGCAAGGGTCACGGCTTTTTCGATCTTGAGTGGGCGTTTCTGTATGAGATTGGCATGGTGAACGTGGACACCCCTGTCGTGGCGTTTGTCCACGATTGTCAGGTCGTCGATCTGGCATTGGAAGCCAGCCCGTATGACACCATCTGCGACCTGATTGTCACGCCCACCCGCGTGATTCAGGTTGACAATGCGGCCAAGCCAACCGCCGGCATCCTGTGGGACAAGCTTGAACCCGGGATGCTGGAAAATATCCCGCCATTGCAGGAGCTTCACAACCAGCTAAAGCCGTGAGCCTGTAAACACCGCTTCAGCCACCTGACGGATTTCAACCACTGGCCTGTGCATTTCGCCTGCAGTTGCCCGCCTGGCGTTTATGATTGCCGGGCTGCGCAACCTGCTTGACACGCGCCGCAATCCATTATATGGTTGATAAAACGTTACAGCATCAACGAAACAGCGCACCACTAACCTGATTTTCCCGGTAAAGCGAAGCGGCCATGGTGCCCCCCAAGCGCCCCACACTCAGGGATGTTGCCGAGCAGGCCCATGTCTCGGTGACCACCGCCTCTCAGGTTGTCAATGACCGGAGCGGTGGCAACATCCGGATCAGTGACGAAACGCGCGAACGCGTGTGGTCCGCCGTCCGGGCGCTCGGCTACACCCCCAACGCCAGCGCGCGCAGCCTGCGCACTCGCCGCACCAACCTCCTGGCCGTCCTTGTGCCGGACATCGCCAATCCCTTCTATCCGCAGTTGATCCGCGGCGTTCAGCAGATCGCGACCGAGCATGGCTACGACCTGCTGGTTTATGACGCCGACGACCATCCCCAGCGCGAAAAAGCATTTGTGGAGGCCATCCTGCGCCGCCAGGTGGACGGCGTGGTGATGGTGCCGTTCTACCTGGGCGATGATGATGTAGAGCGCATTGCCCAGGCGAACATTGCGGTGGCGGTGATGTCCGGGGCGCAGTCGCAGATTTCCGGCGTGGATGTGCTCAAGGTCGATCACACCACGGCCCTGAGCGCCATGCTCCGGCACCTGATCGCCCGGGGTCACCGCCGTATCGCCCACATCAGCGGCACACTCGACAACATCGCCGGCGCCGGCCGGCTGGCCGGATACTGCCAGGTGCTGGAGGAGGCGGGCATCCCCTGCGATGAGCGCCTGGTAGCCATTGGTAATTTCCGCGCGGAGTGCGTGCCGGCGCTGATTGATCACCTGTTCGCCAACGGACAGCAGCCCCCCACGGCGGTTTTCGCCGCCAACGACGTGATGGCGATCGCCGCGATCCATGCGCTCCAGCGCCGCGGCCTGCGCGTGCCGGAGGATGTGGCGGTGTGCGGGTACGACAACATCCCGGAAGCGGCGACGGTCATCCCCGCGCTGACGACGGTTGACCAGAAGATGCAGGAAGAAGGCCGGATGCTGGCCCGGCTGGTGGTGGAGCGGCTGGCCAGTCCGGCCCGGTTGAAGGAACGGGCGATTCCTTTTGAGTTCGGTCTGGTGCTCAGGGACAGCACCTAGAAAGGCTAGGAGAGATGATGGCGTTGCCTCCAGATTATGCAGAGCGGGTTTATGCGGGCGTGCTGGGCAAGATGATCGGGGTCTACCTCGGCCGGCCGTTTGAGGGCTGGCCTTACCAGCGCATCATGGCCGAGCTGGGGCCGATCAACTATTACGTGCACGAGAAGGTGGGGACGCCGCTGATCGTCACCGACGACGACATCTCCGGGACGTTCACCTTCCTGCGCGCCCTGCCGGACTACGGGAACAGCCTGGACCTGACGCCCGCCCAGATCGGGCAGACGTGGCTCAACTACCTGATCGAGAAGCGCACGATCCTGTGGTGGGGCGGGGTGGGCAACTCCACCGAGCACACGGCCTACCAGCGGCTTAAGAGCGGGATGCAGGCCCCGGCCAGCGGCGCGATTGCGACCAACGGCAAGACCGTCGCCGAGCAGATTGGCGCGCAGATCTTCATCGACGGCTGGGCGATGGTCGCTCCCGGCGATCCGGCGCTGGCCGCCGACCTGGCCCGCCGGGCGGGCAGCGTCAGCCATGACGGCGAGTCCGTCTACGGCGCGCAGGTGCTGGCCGCGATGGAGTCCCAGGCGTTTGTGGAATCCGACCTCAACACCCTGCTGGACACGGCTACCGCACTGGTTCCCAAGGACTCGATCATCTACCGCGTGATCGCCGACCTGCGCGACCTGCGCACCAAGGAGCCGGACTGGGAGAAGGCCCGCGCCTGGCTGGAGCAGCACTACGGCTACCAGCATTACCAGGGCGTGTGCCATATGGTGCCCAACCACGGCCTGATCATCCTCAGCCTGTTGTGGGGCGATGACGACTTCCAGAAGACGCTCATGATTGTCAACACCTCCGGCTGGGACACCGACTGCAACTCCGGCAACGTCGGCTGCCTGATGGGCATCAAGAACGGGCTGGCCGGGATCGACACGGGGCCAGACTGGCGCGGGCCGGTGGCTGACCGGCTGTACATCCCCACCGCGGACGGCGGGCGCGCCATCACCGATGCCGTCACCGAGAGCACCCACATCATCAACATCGGGCGGGCGCTGCATGGCCAGGCGCCGCTGGCCCCCAAGGGCGGCGCGCGCTATCACTTTGAGTTCCCCGGCGCGGTGCAGGGCTTCCGCGTGGAGCCGAGCATCGCGGTCAGGGGCACGACCGTTCTGGAGAACGTCGCGGGGCACAGCACGGCAGGGACGCGCAGCCTGGCGATTCGCTACAACCGGCTGGCGCCCGGCCGGGTGGCGCGGGCCTACACCAACACCTTTGTCCCGGCCGACCTGGGCGACATGGGCCATTACGACCTGCTGGCCTCCCCCTCGCTCTACCCCGGCCAGGTGGTGAAGGCCGCCGTCCAGGCGGATGCGGCCAACGCCGAGCCGGTCATGGCGCGCCTGTACGTGCGCGTCTACGAGGCGGCGGGCACGGCCAAGTTCTCGGTCGGGCCGGAGGCGCTCAAGGCGATGGCCCAGGCGGTGGACGCCCTGATCCCGATCTACGGGCCGGAAGTCCGGCTGGAAAAGGGCGCCAGCCACGAGTTCACCTGGGAAGTGCCGGAGACCGAGGGACGCCCCATTGCCGAGATCGGGCTGGAGGTTGCGCCGGTGGCGGGAGCCGTCAACGCGGGCAGCGTCTACCTGGACTATCTCACCTGGGGTGGGACGCCGGATGTGCGCCTGGGCAAGCCCGCCAAGTTCGGCAAGATGTGGTCGCTGGCCTGGGTCAACGGCGTGGACGACTGGTGGGCGTGGTGGCCCGCCGGGCTGCGCGCCATGCAGAACGCGGGCACCGGCCTGCTGATCCAGGGCACGCGCGAATGGGCAGATTACCAGGTTTCCGCCCGCGTGACGCCGCACCTGAGCGCGTCGGCGGGCATCGGGGCGCGGGTGCAGGGCATGCGCCGCTATTACGGGCTGCTGCTGCGGCCTGGCGGCAAGGCCTGCCTCGTGAAGGCTCTGGACGGTGAGACCGTCCTGGCGGAAGCGGCGTTCCCGTGGGAATTCGATGCGGGCTACGACCTCAAGCTGGCGGTGGAAGGCCGGCGCATCCGGGGCTGGGTGGACGAGCAGCTCCTCTTTGACGTGCAGGACAATGACCGGCCGCTGGAGAGTGGTGCGGTGGCCGTGATCATTGAGGAAGGCACGCTGGAGTGTGGTGATGTGGTTGTGAAGCCGGTGGCCTGAGTGAATTCGCGAAACCTGGCCGGTGGTTATTGGTAACGTCAGGCCAGAGATGATGGGCGGGGTAGATGCACATTCACATCCCGGGGTAGCAACGGGTTAGGCAGCGTGGTGCGATCAAGCCCCTGTACGGGCGGCTCGCGAGCCGCCCGTACAAACCTGCGGATTGCCTCACAATGTGCTTAATCAGCATCTACCTGGCCTGCGGTTCGCGGCCAGCCAGGGTTTTTCGGCTATCAGGCGCGCGGGTTAGCTAGCATGAAGGAGGTGGCAGCGGCAACTTCGGGCTGTGCAGGTGAGCTTCAGACTATTCGTGAGATGCAGATTTGCTCAAGAAGGAGAAAGCTGTGAAAACACGTGTGATCGCAGTAGTGCTGGTCGTGGCGATGCTGGCGGCGATTGTCCCGGTTGCCGGCGCGCAGGGTGATGAGGTTGTCATTCGCTGGTGGTCGGAAGTCAACACCCTGCCGACCAACATCCAGGAGTTGTTCATCGACCCCTGGAACGAGGCGCATCCCGGCTACAAGCTGGAAATCAGCGAGCATGAAGACCTTGAGAACGTGAACCGCACTGCCCTCGCCGCCGGTGAAGCGCCGGACATCATCCAGACCGCAGGCGCGGCGTTCGTCGCCGAGCTGGTCAAGGCCGGTATGGTGTTGCCCCTGGATGACTTCGCGGCGGAGTGGGGCTGGGAAGAGAAGCTGCTGCCCTGGGCCTACCAGTCCGGGTTCATCGGTGGCTCGCTCTATAGCATTCCGCTGACCTATGAAAGCATGATCATGATGTACAACCGGGACCTGTTTGAGGAAAAGGGCTGGGTTCCGCCCACCAACCTCGCGGAGTTCGAGGCGCTGGCTGATGCGGCCGCGGCCGAGGGCATTGAGCCGATCGTCTACGGCAATGTGGGCTGGCAGCCTACCAACGAACACCTGGTTGGCATCTACCTCAACAACGTTGCCGGGCCGGAAAACGTCTACCAGGCCCTGATCGGCGAGAAGCCGTGGACCGACCCCGAGTTTGTGGAAGCGATGGAACTGCTGCGCGTCCACATCGCGGACAAGGGGTACTTCTCCGGCAGCCTGGAGAACTACTTCGCCACCGCCTATGAAGACTACTGGGCGGAACTCTCCGTCGGCAATGCGGCCATGATCATGATTGGCACCTGGGGCTTCTGGAGCGTGGACGCTTTCGCGGAAGCCGGGACCGAGTGGGACTGGGCGCCGCTGCCTGTCTTCAATGAGCGCGCCGGCGAGTACAACTATGAGCTGGCCACCGGCTCCACCCTTTCCGTCAACGCCGCTTCGGCGCACCCGGAGATCGCTGTGGACGTGATCAACTCGCTGCTCAGCGACCCGGACCGCGTCCTGGCGATGTCTGCCACCCGCGGTTTCGGTGAGTGGATGGTGCCGGTCCGCGTGGCTGTTGAGGACTTCCCGGAGGGGACGGACGAGCGCTTTGTCCGCTTCTTCTCGGACTTCGCCGCGGCCACGGGCGAAGGCCGCGTTGGTTACACCACCTGGACGTTCTGGCCGGCCGGCCCCAACGTGCAGCTCTGGGAGGAAATCGAGCTGGTCTGGTACGGTGAGATGAGCGTTGAGGATTACCTCGCCAGCCACCAGGCGGCGTGGGACCAGGCGCGGGCCGAAGGCGTTGAACTGAACGTTCCGGCGCCGGGCGAAATCGAGTAAGGTAGCTTACCACGTTGCGGGGGGCGGCGATCCCGCTGCCCCCCGATCTTGCCAGGCAGCCACAGTGCGCCCGCCACGCCAGGATGGGTACGGAGAAAGCCGCATGACCGCATCGTCAATCGAACTTGAAGCACGCCAGACGAAAAGGTGGCAGCAGATTCGGGGCTGGGCATTTGTCGTGCCCGTGCTGCTGCTGAACCTGATCGTCGTGATTATCCCGTCCATCGCCGGGCTGGCGATGGCCTTCACCGACTGGTCAGGCATAGGCAGCATGAACTTCATCGGCCTGGCTAACTTCCAGAAGCTGTTTCAGGATCAGGTCTTCTTCAAGGCGCTCTCTCACAACCTGATCTGGACCGCGTTCTTCCTCACCGTGCCGGTGGCGCTGGGCCTGCTGGGCGCCTACATGCTGTCCGGCATCAAGCGCGGCCAGATGTTCTTCCGCGTGGCCTACTTCGTGCCGTACGTCATCGCCGCCGTGGTCAATTCCCAGCTCTGGCGCTTTCTGCTCAACCCGCGGGTTGGCCTCGGGCCGACGCTGGCGGAGTGCTGCGGGCTGACCTTCCTGGATACGGCCGTGTTCGGCTCGCGCGATCTGGCCCTGTACGGTGTGGCCTTTGTGGACATGTGGCACTTCTGGGGTTTCCTGCTGGTGCTCTACCTCGCGGCCATGTCCGGCGTGGATGTGGAGCTGTACGAGGTCGCCCGGCTGGACGGCGCCACCCGGCTGCAGCAGTTCCGCTATGTCACCCTGCCCAGCATCCGGCCCACCCTGGTCTTCACCATCCTGATGATCACGATCTGGTCCGGGCTGGTCTTTGACTACGTGTACATCATCACCGGCGGCGGCCCGGCCAACGCCTCCGAAGTGATGGGGACTTATCTTTACACTGCTGCATTCCAGCGCTTTGAGGCCGGTTACGCGGCGGCGGTGGGCGTGTTCATGACCCTGTGGGTGGTGATGGCCACCGGCGTGTTTGTCGGCCTGCGCCGGCTGGGATGGGAGATCTAGCCATGTTCCGGACTCAACGCCGCGTTTCGACGCTGCCCAACTACATCATCCTGATCCTGCTGGCGATCTTCGCGC
>CAZGYW010000078.1:0-8328 GCA_964530495.1 uncultured Anaerolineae bacterium | reverse complement strand
GCGGGATGGCGATTGGCGTGGGCCGCGTCGGCGCCCAGGAGGGCGGCCAGCCGCTCGAACCAGCGCGCTTCCTGGTGGGGAACAGTCGCGTACACGTGCAGGATCGCCCGCACAATGGCCTGCGCCTCCGCCGGGTACAGCGGGAGCTTGCCGGCCGCATAGGCCGCCCGTGTGCGCTCCTCGACCGCCTCCACAATCGCGGCGGGGGTGAAGCGCGCGGCCTCCTGTTCCGCCAGGTCCATCGTCTCCTGCGCCGCGGCCAGGTGATCGGGAGTCCACAGCGTTTCGTACCTGGGCGTGGGCATGGAGATTTCCGGTGAGAGGAGACCGTCCATCACGCTGAACCGGCAGCGCAGCGCGCCGGGTACGCCTTCCCCGCAGAACGCGATGCTCCGGAAGACCGCCAGCCGCACCGGGGAAATGCTGAGGTAATCCGGCGGGGAACCGGCGCCAGGCCCGCGCACGCGCTCCGCCGTGCCGCTGACCCTGGCTGCCAGGTGGACGATCAGGGGGTAATCCGCCGCAGGCGGGGTCGGCAGCCGGGCGATGACCGGCAGGTGAGCCATCCCGACCTCGCCGGGGGCCAGGCTGATCCGCACCTGCTGGCGCGGCAGACCGAAGCTCAGGTCGCGCCCGGCCGCATCCCGCCGGGGAAGCTGCAGCGCCAGGGCCACCTCCTGCGGCTGATCGATTGTGCTCTGCAGCAGGATCAGCACCTCAAACGGCTGGCCGAGCATCGTCCGGCCGGGGTAGACGCCGCTGGTGCACTGGAGCGTTTCCAGCTCCAGGCGCGGCCCGCCGCTGATCGCGCCCAGCACATCCGGGTATTCAGCGGCAGGCATGGGCTGGCTCCCCCCGGCCACCCCACCCGCAGGCGGTCACGCTGCCGGGATCAGGGGCCATCGGCGCCGCTTTCCAGCGCGTCAAGCCGGGCGCGCAGCGCGTCAAATTCGGCCTGGAGCGCTTCCAGCCGCTCGGTCAGGTTGAGGATGACCTCCACCCCGGCCAGGTTGACGCCCAGGTCGGTCGTCAGCCGCACGATCTTGTGCAGGCGCTGCACGTCGCGCTCCGTGTACAGCCGGAAGTTGCCGGGTGTGCGCTGGGGCACTACCAGCCCGCACTCCTCGTAATTGCGGAGCGTCTGCGGGTGCAGCTCCACCAGCCGCGCCACCACGCTGATCGTATAGCGGGGTTCGTCCCAATCGTGCGCGTCGCGCATCAGCACATCCCTCTGAGCCGCTCTAGTTGCCATTCGGCCGGGCGCCCAGCACCACCGGGATCTCCAGCGTGGCACCATCCCGGATCACGGTCATCACCACCTCGTCCCCCGGCAGCGTGTTCACCACCAGGTAGCCCACCAGGTCATCCATGGATTCCACGTAGATGCCGTCAATCGCCACGATAATGTCCCCACCGACGTAGATTTCGCGCCCGCGGACGACCGTGCCATTGTTCGTGCCGCCGCGCAGTCCGGCCTGATCCGCCGGGGAGCCAGGCTCCACCGTCTGGAGCAGCACGCCGGACGTGACCGGCAGGTTCAGCGGCTCGGCCAGCCCGGCCAGCCCGAAGCCGCTATCCGACGACAGGCTGGAAATGCCCAGCCAGGAGTAGGTCACGCGGCCGCTGGTGATGATCTCCGGCACCACGCGGGTCAGGGTGCTGACCGGCACGGCGAAGCCCACGCCCTGAAACTGGCCGGTCTCCGTCCGGATCGCGGTGTTGACGCCGATCACGCTGCCGGAGGAATCGAGCAGCGGCCCGCCGGAATTGCCGGGGTTGATCTCGGCATCAACCTGAATGATGGCCGGGTTGTTGAAGGCCTGCTGGCTGGGGTCCAGCAGCTGGGCGGAGGGCAGGGTGCGGCCCAGCGCGCTGATCACGCCGGTTGTGAGCGAGCTTTCCAGCCCGAAGGGGTTGCCGATGGCGATCACGCGCTGGCCGACGTACAGGCTTTCCGTGCTGCCCAGCGTCACCGGGAGCAGCCGCGCCGGATCCGCGCTCACCTTCAGCACCGCCAGATCGCTGAAGTCGTCCAGGCCAAGCAGGGTGGCCTCGGTCACATAGCCATCGCGGAAGGTTACCTCGATGCTCTGGGCATCCCGCACCACATGCGAATTGGTGATGATATGCCCGGCCAGGTCGTACACAAAGCCGGAGCCGCTGCCGGTCTGGTCGGTGACGATGTCGGTTGATGCGACGGTCACGTCGATGTTGACCACGGAGGGCGACACGCGATAGTAGACGTTACTGACCAGCCGGTACTCGGCGTCAACCGCCGCCACGATGTCGGGCGGGAGCGGGCTGGGAGTCGGCTGCAGATCGGTCAGTCCGGTCCGGGAGGCAGGCGCGTCCCGGTCCAGCACCACCTGGGGCTGCGGGCGGGCCGCTTCCGTGCTGGCCCGGCGCAGCACGGCCAGGGCCGCGCCGCCCCACAGGATCACCACCACACCCCCCAGCAAGAACCAGCGCATCCGAACGCTCATCGTTACTGTGCTCCGTTGGGCTATGGACGGCGCCAGGCGCGCATTAGCTGCGGTGGCGGGCCGCCAGGTCTTCGAAGATTTTGCGGTCCTGATCGTTTAGCTGGCGGGGCACCTGAACCATCATCCGCACGTACAGATCGCCGTGGGAATCAGGCTGCCCCAGGCGCGGCATCCCCCGCCCGGTCAGCCGGAACTTCTGCCCGGACTGCGTGCCCGGCGGGACCTTGAGCCGCACCTTGCCGCCCAGGGTCTGGACATCCACCTCACCACCGAGTACCGCCGTGTAGAGGTCCAGCGGCCACTCGCGCGTCAGATCGTCGCCATTGCGCTCGTAAACGGGATCGTCGGCCACCGTCACCACCAGGTAAAGGTCGCCGGGCGCGCCGCCGGTATAGCCAGATTCACCCTTGCCGCTGACCCGCACCCGTGAGCCGGTGCGCGCGCCTCTGGGAATCGCCACGCTCAGGCGGCGGCCCGACCGGTTGAAGTCGCGGCGCGCGCCCCGGTAGGCTTCCTCCAGGCTGATCGTCACTTCCTGCTCGATGTCGCGGCCGCGCTGGGCCGCCGCCGGGCGGGTGCGCGTCTGGGTGCGGGCGCCGCCCATGCCGCCGGAGAAGAACGAGTTGAGGATGTCGAAGAAGTTGTCTCCACCGCTGAACTCATACTGGGCGTTCTGGCCGCCCGCCTGGCGGAACAGGTCCTCCCACGGGACGTTGCCCTGGCCGCCCATCTGCTGCCACTGCTGGTACTGGCTGCCGAGCTGATCGTACTGCTTGCGCTTCTGCTCGTCGCCCAGCACCTCGTAGGCTTCGTTGATCTCTTTGAAGCGATCCTCAGAGGCTTTGTCGCCGGGGTTGACGTCCGGGTGCAACTGGCGGGCCAGCTTGCGATAGACCCGCTTGATCTCCTTCTGGTCAGCATCCCGGCCCACGCCCAGGATCGCGTAGTAGTCTTTATAGTTGGTCATTGTGTCTGTTCCTGCCCGGCGTTGATTCTTCCGCCCATGGTCACTGGTTGCAGTGTAGACCTTAAGCCGGATCGTGTCAATTTTCCTCTATGCGATCTTATCAAACTTTAACATAACCAGCCCCATCCGGGATAACAAAAAGCAGGCCGCCCGCAATTGGACGGCCCGCCACTTTCTACAGGTTGCTGCGCCGCTGCCCGCTTACTGGGCCGGCGTGCCACCGCTGACTTCGTTCAGCATCTGCTGCACATCGAACAGGAAGGGGCTGTTGCTGGGCAGCAGGATCATATCCACGTTGTCGGACAGGGTATCGATATAGCGCCACTGGAGCAGATTCGGATTCTGGCTGAGCTGCTCGTTGATCAGGGCCAGCGCCTGGGCGTCCGCCTGGGCGCGCAGGAGGATGGCATCGGCTTCCGCCTGGGCGCGGAGGCGCAGCGAGTCGGCCTCACCGTTGGCCCGCTCGATGGCGGACAGGCGCTGGCCTTCGGCCTGGTAGACAGCCGCATCACGCTCACCCTGGGCCTGGACGCGGAGGCGATCCGCTTCCTGCATAGCGCGCAGCCGGTCCTGCTCGGCGATCTGCTTCTGCTCGACCGACTGTGAGTATTCAGCACTGAACTGAATATCGCGGATCAGGAAATCCGAGACCATCAGCCCTTCCTGCGCAAAACGCGTTTCGATCACTTCGCGGATGCCGGCGCGCAGGGCCTCGCGCTGGGTGCTGTAGACCTCTTCCACGCCGTAGCGGGAGATTTCGTCACGGATGATGCCGCGCACGGTCGGGCGCACCAGCTCCGCCTGGAAGCGGTTCTGCCAGCGCTGATGAACGAGATTGGCATTGGCCGGGTCAATCGCGTAGATGATGGTGGCGTCAATCTGCACTTCCTGACCATCCGAAGTACGCGACGATACCGCGCCATCACCGACGGTTGTCCCCTGGCCGCTTGCTCCGGACATTGTGTACTCGCGTTGCGCAACCGAGTAGTAAGTTGCCTCCTGGACCACAGGCACAATGATATGGATGCCGGGACCGCGCGGTTCCAGCAGGTCACCGCCGATGGTATCAAACACAACCGCCACTTCCTGCGGCTGGACGATGATCACACCCTGGCTGAACACGCTGAAGACCACGCCCACGACCACGCCGATAATCGCCAGGGTCACGCCGTTGCGCGTGGGCCGGCCCTGCGACGCCGATAGAATGGCCAGTCCGATGCCGGCGACGGTGGCCACCCACCCCGCCAGCGCGACAAAACCCAGTAAACTGCTGATTCCCATGGAAACGCTCCTCTTTTAAGGTTGACACATGCTAAAGCGCGATTTTTCTGCTCTATAGTGCAATACGTACCTGGCAGCGCCGGGTTACGCGCATCCGGTTGAATTCCGACCAACACCGGTCATTATAACATGGCGGGCGGGCGTTTCCCGTCAGAAAGCTGATAGATTGCTGACAGCGGGCGGCCTTCCGCGCCGCATCTTATCTTGACAACGCGCCCCGGCAAGTTTACAATGCTGGCACGATCGCCAGTCCAATAACTCAAAGGCTGCGAACGGGAGTAGTAAGCCAACGTCGTAGCGAGCCAGGGAGGGTGGAAGCCTGGCAGCCCGTGTCCCCGACGTACACTTCAGGCCCAACTCGCCCGGAAGCCGCGGCGCCGAACACCAGTAAGCGCCGCCGGGTTCGCCCGTTACCGCGCTCAAGTGGATGGCATCATTCACGGGCCTGTAGCTCAGCTGGGAGAGCGCCACAATGGCATTGTGGAGGCCAAGGGTTCGAGCCCCTTCAGGTCCACCAACAGGCGCCATCAATCAGGGTGGTACCACGGAGCAACGCCTTCGTCCCTACGGGAGGAAGGCGTTGTCGTTTTTACGGATTATTTACGCAGCGCTTATCCTGCTCCAAGCATAATGCGCTACGCTACCTTAACAACCTGTAGCATGGGGGCAGTCAATTGCCTGATCGCGGGCAGTTGATGGTCAATGAACACCTCTCCGTTTGGAGAGCGGCAGACGTTTACTGGTAACGAGTGACAGGGTTGGGACGCACAGAGAGGAGCAGAGCGATGGCAAAACAACGGAAGCGTTCGATTGGCGAGAGTATTCGGAACTTGCTTACCGAGCTTGATCGGCTCCTTAGCCTGCAGCCCAAGCCTGCGCCGGTACCGGTGCCGGTGCGCGTGCGGCCGGATTACCGCCGCCGGTAGCGCGCCGGATCACCTTTCTCCGATCGATCAGAGGTCGGTAAGCCCCGCAGGTGCTTACCGACCTTTTTTGTGCCCGGCACTCCGGGCGACACCTGCACCCGTGATTGGCTCGTTTCACGCCCCTCTCAAGCGGGGGCTGAGAGGATGGATGATACGCCATGAGTGACAAGTACAAACCGCAGGAAATTGAAGCGCGCTGGCAGCAGCGCTGGGCGGAAACCAACCTGTACCGCCAGACGGTCGATCCAGCGCAGCCCAAGCACTACGCCATGACTATGCTGCCCTACCCGTCCGGTGACCTGCACATCGGCCACTGGTACGCCATGTCTCCGTCCGATGCGCGGGCGCGCTACATGAAGATGAAGGGCTACAACGTGATGTTCCCGATGGGCTTTGACGCCTTCGGCCTGCCCGCGGAAAACGCCGCGATCAAGCGCAAGGTCCACCCCAAGAAGTGGACGTATGCCAACATCGAGAACATGCGCAAGCAGCTGCGCAGCATGGGCGCCATGATCGACTGGGAGCGCGAAGCCGTCAGCAGCGATCCGGAATACTACAAATGGACGCAGTGGTTCTTCCTGCAGTTCTACAAACACGGGCTGGCCTACCGCCAGGAAGCGGCGGTGGACTTTTGCCCGAACTGCAACACGACCCTGGCCCGCGAGCAGGTCTGGGGCGATGACCGCCACTGCGAGCGCTGCGGCACGCCCGTGATCAAGAAGAACCTGGCCCAGTGGTTCTTTCGCACGACGAAGTACGCGGACGAGCTGCTGGATCACAGCCGCATCGACTGGCCGGAGCGGGTCATGGTGATGCAGCAGAACTGGATCGGCCGCAGCGAAGGCGCGCACGTCGTCTTCAAAACGGAAGCGGGCGATCCGATCGAGGTCTTCACCACCCGGCCGGATACGCTGTGGGGCGCCACCTTCATGGTACTGGCCCCGGAGCATCCGCTGGTGGAGCGGATCACGAGCGCCGATCAGCGCGCCACCGTGACCGCCTACCGGGAGGAAGCCGCCCGCAAGACCGAGATCGACCGCACCGCCGAGGGCAAGGAGAAGACCGGCGTCTTCACCGGCGGGTACGCCATCAATCCGGTCAACGGGGAACGCATCCCGATCTGGGTCGCGGATTACGTGCTGATCACCTACGGCAGCGGCGCGATTATGGCCGTGCCGGCCCACGACCAGCGCGACTTCGAATTTGCCCGTAAGTTCGGGATCGAGGTGCGCGTCGTGATCCAGCCGGAAGGCGAGGCGCTGGATGGCGCGACCATGCCCACCGCCGTGCCCGGCGCGGGGGTGATGGTCAACAGCGGGCCGTTCAACGGCACCGCCGTCACGGAGGAGAAGGGCCGCAAGAATCCCGGCATCAGCGCCGTGATCGACTGGCTGGAGGCGCAGGGCATCGGCCATGAAGCGGTCAACTATCGCCTGCGCGACTGGCTGATCAGCCGCCAGCGTTACTGGGGCGCGCCGATCCCCATGATCTACTGCCCGACGTGCGGCACCGTGCCGGTCCCGGAGGAAGACCTGCCCATCCTGCTGCCGGAGGACGTGGAGTTCATGCCGACCGGCGAATCGCCGCTGAAGTTCCACGCAGGCTTCCGCAACACGACCTGCCCGCAGTGCGGCGGCCCGGCCGAGCGCGAAACCGATACGATGGACACCTTTATGTGCTCATCGTGGTACCAGTACCGCTACCTGAGCCCGGCCTACCATGCTGGCCCATTCGACCCGGCCGAAGGCGCGTACTGGCTGCCGGTTGACCAGTACACCGGCGGCATCGAGCACGCCACGATGCACCTGATGTACACCCGCTTCTTCACCAAGGCCATGCGCGACTGCGGCATCTTCGCGCCGACCGAGGCGGCTATGCGGGCCATCGGGCGCGATCCGCGCGGCCTGTTCGACGAGCCGATGACGGCCCTGTTCAACCAGGGCATGATCCTGGGCGAAGACCGCGAGAAGATGAGCAAGTCGCGCGGCAACGTGATCGATCCGGATGACCTGGTTGGGGAGTTCGGCGCGGACGCGGTGCGCGGCTACCTGATGTTCGCCTTCCGCTGGGACCAGGGCGGCCCGTGGGACCCGCAGGGCATCCAGGGCCCGATCCGCTGGCTGAACGACGTGTGGAACCTGTTCGCGGAGCCGCGGTCGGTCAGCGGCGAACCGGCGCCGGAGCAGGTGGTGGCCCTGCGCCGCCGGGTGCACCAGGCGGTCAAGAACGTGACTGAGGGGCTGGAATCGTTCAGCTTCAACACGGCCATCGCGGCCCTGATGGCGCTGAAGAATACACTGCAGGATGCGGTCAAAACGCCGGTTGTCAACAGCCCGGCCTGGGACGAGGCGCGCAGCATCTACCTGCGCCTGATGGCGCCCTTCACGCCGCACATCTCGGAAGAGCTGTGGGCGCGCGCCGGGTACGGGTACAGCGTCCATGCCCGGCCCTGGCCGGAATACGACGCAGAAGCCGCCGCCGAAGAGACGATCACGCTGGTGATCCAGGTCAACGGCAAGGTGCGCGACCGCATTGACGTGCCGGTGAGCATCACGGAAGAAGACGCGAAGGCCGCCGCGCTGGCCCGCGAAGCCGTTCAGCGTTACCTGGACGGCAAGCCGCCGCGCAAGGTGATCTACGTCGCCCCGCGCGGCATGATCAACATCGTGGT
>CAZGYW010000077.1:0-8453 GCA_964530495.1 uncultured Anaerolineae bacterium | reverse complement strand
TGGGCCTGATTCGCGAAGAAGGCGGCGTTGCCGGGCGCGTGCTGCGTGACCTGGGACTGGATCCCCGGCGCGTGGAAGATCTTGTCGAGCGCATGACCCGCGCCGAAAAACGTACGAATACGGATGAGCGGCTGGACCTTTCGCCCGGCACCAAGCGCGTGCTTGAGCTGGCCGTGGACGAGGCTCGCCGCATGGAACATCATTACATTGGCACGGAACACCTGCTGCTGGGCCTGGTTCGCCAGGGCGAAGGCGTGGCGATTGACGTCCTGAAGCGCTTGGGCATCAGCCCGGAAGAGATCAAGCGCCACACCCGCCGGGTGCTGCAGGACAACGCCTCCGCCAGCCCGCCGCCCATGCCGGATCGCAGCACGCCACCGGATCGAGAAGCGCCACAGCCGCCCTCCGAGCCGTCGGGGCGTTCCGGCCGGCGCCGCAACACGGAGAGCAAGACTCCGCTGGTGGACCAGCTTGCCACCGACCTGACAGCCAAGGCCGAGGCTGGCGAGCTTGATCCCGTCATCGGGCGCGAGACCGAGATTGAGCGCGTAATCCAGATTCTCAGCCGCCGCAACAAGAACAACCCGGCCCTGATTGGCGAGCCGGGCGTGGGCAAGACGGCGATTGTTGAGGGCCTGGCCCAGCGCATCGTCAACCTGGAGACGCCGCGCTCCCTGCATGGCAAGCGCGTCCTGCAACTGGACGTGGGCAGCCTGGTGGCCGGCACGATGTACCGCGGCCAGTTTGAGGAACGGCTCAAGCGCGTGATTGACGAGCTGAAGTCGTCGGACAGCATCCTGTTCATCGACGAGGTGCATATGCTCGTCGGGGCGGGGGCGGCCGGCAGCAGCGTGGACGCGGCCAACATCCTCAAGCCGGCGCTGGCCCGTGGTGAGTTGCAGTGCATCGGCGCCACAACCTTTGACGAGTACCGCAAGCACATCGAGAGCGATGCCGCGCTTGAACGGCGCTTCCAGCCCGTAAACGTGGATGAGCCGACGATTGAAGAGACGATCAGCATCCTGCAGGGCATTCGCCCGAATTTCGAGCAGCACCATAACCTCGATATTGCGGACGAAGCGCTGGATGCCGCCGCCAACCTGAGCGCCCGTTACGTGACGGACCGCTTCATGCCGGACAAGGCCATCGACCTGATCGATGAAGGCGCGGCCCGCGTGCGGATGTACAAAAGCCCGGAGGCTCTGCGCGTCCGCAAGCTGGAAACGCGCATGGAGGCCCTGCGCAGCGACCTGGGCGAATACACCGACGAGTACAACGAAGAGGAGCTGGCGACCCTCCGCCACGAGCTGGAGACGCTGGAGCAGGAGTACGAGAATTACCGCAAGCACTGGGACCCGGAGACCAACCGGCCCCGGATGGGCGCGGAGGATGTGGCCGAGGTTGTTTCCATGCTGACCGGCATCCCGGTGACGCAGATCGCCGGGGAGGAAGGCCAGCGCCTGTTGCAGATGGAAGACGCGCTGCGCCAGCGCATCATCGGGCAGGAGGAAGCGATCCAGGCCATCAGCAAGGCGGTGCGCCGCGCCCGCGCCGGGCTTAAGGACCCGCGCCGGCCGATCGGCTCGTTCATCTTCCTGGGCCCGACGGGCGTGGGCAAGACCGAGCTGACCAAGGCCCTGGCCCAGTTCCTGTTCGGCAGCGAAGACGCCCTGATCCAGCTTGACATGAGCGAGTTCATGGAGCGCCATAACGTGGCGCGGCTGGTGGGCGCGCCGCCCGGCTACGTGGGGTACGAGGAGGCCGGGCAGCTCACCGAGGCCATCCGCCGCCGCCCGTACAGCATCGTGGTCTTTGACGAGATCGAGAAGGCGCACCCCGAAGCCTTCAACATGCTGCTCCAGATCATGGAAGAAGGCCACCTCTCGGATGCCCGCGGGCACCTGGTTGACTTCCGCAATGCCATCATCATCATGACGAGCAACATCGGGGTGGACACGATCAAGAAGGGGCCCAGCCTGGGCTTCGGACTGCCCAACGCCGCCACCGACATCCTGGAGGAACAGGGCTACGCGGAGATGCGCAAGACGCTGATGGACCAGTTGCGGCGCGCCTTCCGCCCGGAGTTTCTGAACCGGCTGGACGCGGTGATCGTGTTCCGCGCGCTGAGCCAGCAGGACATCAACCAGATCGTGGACCTGCGCCTGGCGGAGGTGGCCCAGCGTGTGCTGGAGCACGCCATCATCCTCAACGTGTCGGATAGCGCGCGGACGCACCTGGCCCGCGAGGGCTTCGACCCGGACTACGGGGCGCGGCCGCTGCGGCGGGTGATCACCAACCTGGTGGAGGACCGGCTCTCGGATGCCATCCTGGGCGGCGATTTCTCCATCGGGGCCACTGTGCTGGTGGACTACGACGAGGCCGGCGCGGAGCTGACCTTCAAGGAGTTGGAGCAGGCGGGCGAGCCGGAGCCATCCGCCTGAGCCGCTGAATGTGCGTAACGAAAGGCGTGCCAGCGCGGCACGCCTTTTTTGTCCGCCAGGCCGGGCTGCGGCGGGTTAGCATCCTGACTGGCTTTCGGCTAGAATAGCGGCTGCATCGTCCCCTGAAATGGGTGTGCCATCCTACTGTTAGAAGCCAATCATGAGCGATGAACTTGAGGCGTTAGTCAGCCATCTGTATGTTGTTGGCGGTCGATCCGTCGGCGCGCCGCCCCCCGGCGCGCTGGTCCAGCTCTGCCCGCCGGGCGCGCCGCGCAGCCGCGAGCGTGACGCATTCTTTGTGCTGGTGGTTCCCTCCGGCGAGCACCAGGCCAAGACCGTTTTCTACGAGCAGTTGGCGCGCTGGGCGGCGGCCCGCTACTTCGAGCGCCAGGGCGGGATCACCGCCGGGCTGCAGGCCGTCCTGGAACGCCTGAACGAAAACCTGTTCCAGCATAATGCCCGCCATCCCGGCCAGCCATTCTACGCGGATGTGACGTGCGCCGTCCTGCGCGAGCAGGAGGTGTTTGTGGCGCGGACGGATGGCGGCGGCGTGCTGCTCTGGCAGCAGGGCGGCACCCGGGCCTTTCCGGAGGGCGTGGTGCCGGTTGGCAGCCGCCCGCTGGGGATGGCCCCCCGGCCGGAGTTCCAGGTGACGCGCTTCATGG
Source organism: uncultured Anaerolineae bacterium (assembly GCA_964530495.1). Classification (GTDB taxonomy): domain Bacteria; phylum Chloroflexota; class Anaerolineae; order Aggregatilineales; family Ch27; genus CAZGYW01. Next base: position 5,347 of record CAZGYW010000077.1, on the reverse strand, counting down.
TGGAAGCCGGGGACGTGCTGGCGCTCTCTGATGGCGGGCTGTTCACGATCCCGCCCGGCGTGCTGCAGCCGGCCGTCCGGCGCAACGACATCCAGGCCACGGTAGCCGGCCTCAAGGCGCTGGAGCCGATTCGCGCCACCGCCATGCTGCTCCAGTTCATCCCGCCGGATGTTCCGACTCCGGTGGCGACTCCTGAGCCGGTGACAGAACCGGTTCCGGCTACACCGGAGCCTGCCCCGCCGGAGCCGGTGGTCAGCCGCCATGTGATGACGGGCGGCGGAGACGAGCCTGCCCTCAAGTCGCGGCTGGACACGCTGCGCAAGGTGGGGGAGCAGGGCCAGCAATCGCTGGTCGATGTCGCCACTTCCGCCAAACCGGTGCTGGATGGCATCAGCACCGAGAGCCGTAATGTGTTTGCCCGGCTGGGTCGCCGCTTGCTGCGGCTGCTGCAGCGCGGGGTGCTGCGCCTGGCGGATGGCCTGCGCGGGTTGCGCCAGGTGCTGGATCGCCTGCTGCCGGCGCCGGAGCCGGGCAAGCCGCCGGTGCTGCCCACGCCGGTCGCGGCGGCGCTGACGATCCTGATCCCGGTAGCGGTGGTGCTGCTGGTGGTGGCGTTTTCCCTGAACACGCGCGACGAGACGGTATTTGAGCGCTGCCTGTCCCAGGCCCAGGAAGCGGCCGGGGCGGCGGAAATGATCCAGCAGAACAATCCGGAGGAGGCCCAGCAGGCCTGGTTCGGCGTGATCGACGTGGTGAACCGCTGCCTGCCGCGCCGCCCGGATGACCCGATGCTCAAACAGATTCACGAACAGGCCCAGCTGCGGCTGGATGGCTACGCGGCGGTGGTGCGCTGCCCGGCGGTGCCGCTGGAGCGCTTCCCGGCCGGGACGGTGTTGACCGGGCCGATACTGCGCAATGACGTTGACCTCTATGCCCTGGATACCTCCCGCAGCGTGCTGTACCGCGGCCAGCTTAACGAGGTTGGCAATGCCCTGCTGGGAGATAGCCAGGTGCTGGCCCAGCGTGGATCGGCCATCGGGGATATCGTCGTCCGCGACCTGGTGGATATCGCCTGGCTGACGGAAGGCAGCATGGCGCGCAGCAGCGTGCTGGTGGCCCTGGACAAGCAGGGCGCGCTGATCACCTATTCACCCACCTTCCCGCCGGCAACCGCGCAGCGCCTGAACGGTTCTGACCGCTGGGTCAGGCCGGTGGCGATCGATACGTGGCAGGGGCGGCTCTACATCCTGGACCCGGTCGCCAACCAGATCTGGCGCTACCAGCCCAGCGGCGGCACGTTCCCCAGCGCGCCGGAGGAGTATTTCGTGGGCGATGAACGTCCGGACCTGAGCCACGGGGTCGATCTGGCCATCGACCAGACGGGTAACGTCTTCGTCCTGCAGGCCGATGGCTCGGTTCGCAAGTTCTACAGCGGGGACGAGCAGTTCTTCCAGTTCTCGAATCTGCCCACCGGGGGGGTGGGCATCCTGGGCAGCGCGACGTCCTTCCACCTGGATACCGGATTCATCTCCCCCGGCTTCTATGTGCTGGATGCGGCCAACCAGATCATCCATGAATCCACCCTGGGCGGCACGTTCATCCAGAGTTACCGCGCCCCGCTCGGCACGCAACTGCGCGACCTGGGCGGCCTGGCGGTGGATACCGCTGCCGAAAACCTGTACGTAACTTCCCGCGATGTGATCTACCACATCGCGAAGTGCCGGTAGGCAGGGTGGCATGCAGACGTGCACGGCCTGGCTGCTCGGAGTGGGCCTGTTCGGGGCCGTATTCTACTACGGTGCGATTCTGCTGGGCGTTTACAAGGACTCGCTGATGGCGCTCTTTCGCATTTACGGCGAAGAGCGCATCGTTTATCCGCTGGCGCGTTTCCTGCTGGCGCTGGGGCTGCTGTGCCTGATCCTCATCCCCCTGATTCCCGGCCGGATGACGGGCGGCATTCTGGTGGCCCTGGGCTCGCTGGTGCTCGCCTTCTCCTTCGCAACGACCCGGGTGCCTGTCCTGCGGGATGCGCTGCCGCGCTGGTATTACGCCCTGCTGCAGGAGACTGATCGCCAGGAACGGCGGGCGATCGCGTACGCCTGGATGCGCCTGCCGCTGCGTACCCGCCTGCGTTTGAACGGCGACAGCTACGCCTTCGCGATTTTCGTGGATGAAGTGCGCCTGACCGTTGTCTACGGCGCGCGCGACCCTAACGACCCCTGGGAAACGTGGCAGTAGCCCGGTCGCCCGGCAAGCGTAGGGTACGCCGCGCCGCGAATGCGGTATAATGCCTCCGTTATTCGCCCGGCCATCCGCCGGGGTTCAGCGCACGCCGTACTGCAGGATGAGAGTCTATGCGCATTTCTACGCCTTTGCTGTTGATCGGGGTGGTGGTGTTGATGGCGCTGACCGCGCTGGCGGCCGTGATGGTCTACGGCGGCGCGCGGGCGCTGACCATCCAGGCTGCGGATATCGCCGAGCTGCCCGCCTTTGACCCGCTGGGACTGCGCGCCAACCCGACGCCGGTCAGCGTGGTGGTGGCGGTGGGCGGCGCGACGCCAACCCCGGCCGGCGCTGTGCCGACCGCGGTGAGCGATTCGGCCGGCGGGGAAGAACCCGCGGCGACCGTCAGCAGCGCGGCGAGCGACTACACGCTGTGGGCCGATCCCGGCCGGGTGACGATCCTGGTGCTGGGCATCGACCAGCGGCGCGGGGAGGAAGGCCCCTTCCGCACCGACACCATGATCGTGCTGAGCATGGACCCGGTGCGCAAGACCGCGGCCATGCTTTCCATCCCGCGCGACCTGTGGGTGAGCATCCCCGGCTTTGAGCCGAGCCGCATCAACACCGCGAACTCGCTGGGCGATTCGTACGACTTCCCCGGCGGCGGGCCGGCGCTGGCCGCGCTGACGGTCGAGCGCAACCTGGGACTCAAGATCGACCACACTGTGCGGGTCAACTTCGACCTGTTCCTGACGGCGGTGGATGCCGTCGCGCCGGTCGAGATCTGCGTGCCGGAGACGATCCACGACGAGGCGTACCCGGATGGCAGCTACGGCGTGATGACGGTGCATTTTGACGCCGGGTGCCAGGATATGAACGCCGAGCAACTGCTGCAGTACGCCCGCACCCGCCACACCGAGGGCGGTGACTTTGACCGCGCCCGCCGCCAGCAGCAGGTGATCACCGCCCTGCGCGACCGCGTGCTGAGTCTGGGCGGCGTGCAGGCCCTGGTCGGCCAGGCCCTGGCGCTGTGGGATGCCGCCCGCCAGGACGTGCAGACCACGCTGGCGCTGGAGCAGATCATCAGCCTGGCGCTGTTGGCCCAGGAGATCCCGGCCAGCAGCATCACCCAGGCCGTGCTGGATGCCAACTACGTCTACTTCGAGACGACGCTCACCGGCGACCAGGTGCTGCGTCTGCGCGGAGATGCCATGCGTAACCTGGTCAGCGACCTGTTCAACCCGGTCCAGATGGACCTGGAAACGCTGCGCCAGATGGCGGCTTCCGAGACGGTCAGCCTGAGCGTGGTCAACGGCACGACGACGCAGGGCCTGGCCGCCCTGGGGCGCACCTGGCTGGAGGAGCAGGGCTTCACCGTAGCCGAGACGGGCAACGCGACCAGTTCCGGCTACCGGCAGAGCGTGATCAAGGACTATACCAACCGTCCGTATACGGCGCGCCTGCTGGCCTCCTTGCTGGGCCTCTCGATCACGCAGGTGCAGCCGGGCAGCGATAACGCCACCGTGCAGGACATCCAGATCGTGATCGGGGAAGACCTGATCCCGCTGCTGCAGCAATAGCCTCAGCCGCATGCCGGAATCAAACGGGGCGCTCCATGTGGGCGCCCCGCTGCGTTTTCACGGGCTGTGCAGGCTAGCGGATTTCCAGCCCGCCGATCCCGCCGTCGAAAGTGATCAGGATCTGCTCGTCCGCGTCGCTGAAGCCCGGCGTTTCCCACACTTCGCGGTCATCGTTCTTGCTTACCTGGGTGAAGCCACCCGGGGCTTCGATGTCGCCCAGACCGCCGTTAGCTTCCACGCGCACCGCAGCGCCGTCCGGCACGTCGATGATCACCTCACCGATGCCGCCGTTGGAGTCAAGCGTGACCGCTGCGCCTTCACTGATCGTGACCACCACCTTGCCCACGCCGCCATCCAGCGTGACCGGGTATTCCCCGGCCGGCAGCGTGACGGACAGGTCGCCAACCCCGATGTTCATGTCCAGCGCCGTGAGCTGCAGGTCGGCCAGGGCCAGGGTGGTTTCTCCCACGCCGCCGTCGATGACCAGCGCCAGCGGCACCGCCGGGCTGAGGCCGATGTCCCAGCGCAGCTCGGCATCCTTGTTGCCGGGGAACAGGTTGCCCAGCGGGAAGCTGCTGATATTCGTCGGCTGGTTGCGGATGCCCAGCGTGACGGTCTTTTCGGCGCCGCCCCGGACGGCAAAGTCCAGCTCACCGACGTAGTCCAGCTCGCCGGCGATCAGAGTGGCGCTGTCCTCCAGGGCGTAGATGTTCACCGTGCCGACTGAGAGGTTGAGCGTCATGTCGGCGCTGCTTGCATCGCCCAGCGGCTCGCTGATGGTGGCATGTTCAACCTCGGTAGATGGCACCAGCCCGAGCGACGGGCCGATCAGCATGGCGACCACGACGATGGCGACCGTGCCCAGCCCGATCAGCGCGCCGACGAGGATCGAGCTGCGCCCGAACAGCAGGTCCAGGCCGATGGCGATCAGGAGCAGCGGCCACAACTGCAGCAGAACGACCAGGTTGCGGGCGGCCAGGATGCCGGTATTGCCGAGCAGCCAGATCACGCCGACGCTGATCAGGATGATGGGCCAGAACAGTGAGCGATAGCCCCCATTACGTTTGGTGCTTGTCATTGACAGGATTCCCCCTTTTTGAGCGACTCAACAGGCGCGCCGTGCTGCCTGATTGGCGGCGCGCACTAACCCTTTATACGCGGGGGTGGGGCGCAGGGTTGCAGGCGGCGGGTTGGGGATGGGTGTCAGTCGGCCGGAAAGTGGCAGCCGGCCGGGCTGGCGGTGAGCGCGGCAGCATCCGCCGGCAGATCGGGCAGGCGGGTGCGCGCGCCGGTCAGCGTGTCCAGCAGCCAGGCCGCGCCTGACTTCGAGGTCGCCAGCAGTGTATTGCCTTCCAGCCAGCGGTAGGCCAGCGCCGCGTCCGGGCGCGGCGGGGCGGGAGTTGGCGCCGGGGTGGGGAGCGTGACGTCCGGTTCGAGGGCGTCCGCTGCAATGTCATAGCGCGCGACGGATCCGTCCGCTGCCTGGAGGATGACGCGCCCGTCCCCGGCCAGGGCGACCGCCTGCCAACCGTCCAGCGGCAGGC
>CAZGYW010000076.1:0-8474 GCA_964530495.1 uncultured Anaerolineae bacterium | reverse complement strand
TGAGCGGCGTCACCGAGACCACGTTGTCCTGCATGATGGCATACACATCGGAGTTAGGTTCCGCCCGGGAAGGATCGGCCACAACCTCATAGCCGATCTTGCCGATGTCAGTCAACCCGATGCGCTCCGGGCGGGTCGGCCAGTACACACGCCGCCGCGACAGGCGCGTCACCCGCCACGGGGTCTCCACCGTGGCGCTGGCGGGCACATCGACTTTCAGCACGTCAACGTCATCCGGCAGGCGCTGGTTGGCCAGCAGCCACTCGGCAAAGTAACGCGTGAAATAGGCTGAGACGCCAAAATCCACATCCGCATAGCTCAGGTGCAGGTCAATCGGCGTTTGCTGGCTGACGGCCAGCGCCGGGATGCCCAGGCTCGCTGCCTCCAGCCCTGCCCCGACCGTGCCCGAAATCGTCACGCCGTTGCCAGTATTTTCGCCATAGTTGATCCCGGAAACCACCAGCGAAGGCAGGCGCGGCGCAAGCTCCAGGATGCCATGCTGCACCGCCTGGGCCGGCGTCCCGTCAACGGCGTACACGGTCAGTTCGTGCCCGTTGATCCGGCGCGCCTGCTTGTAGATGCGCCCTTCACTGGTCACCGGCAGGCTGCGCCCCGTCCCGGATTGCTGCTCGCGCGGGGCCACCACCAGCAGATCGCCCAGCGGGTCCAGCGCTTCCACCGCCGCCCACAGTCCGGGCGACTGGATGCCGTCATCATTCGTAAACAGAATCAGCGGTCTTTGTTCGCTCAACGTTTCCTCACAATTCGCGGCGCTATCTCACATGTATCATCACCGGCGATTGTAGCACCCGCAGATTAGAACCCTGTTATCACCAGGTAAAGGTCCTTTAACGCACACCCTGGCCTCACTCACGCAGATACACAAACCAGTACACCGCCGCGACCATGATCCCCCCGCCGATGATATTGCCGATAGTCACCGGCAGCAGGTTGGCGGCCAGGAAATTCCCCCAGGTCAGGCTGCTGGCATCCAACCCCAGACCCGCCACAAACGCCGGGTCAAACTGCTTGATGAACAGCGCGACCGGCACGAAGTACATGTTGGCCACCGAGTGCTCAAAGCCGGCAGCCACAAAGGCCGTGATGGGAAAGATGATGGCCATGATCTTGTCGGTGACCGTCCGGGCGCTGTAGGTCATCCACACGGCCAGGCACACCAGGGCATTGCACATCATGCCGGATGCTACAGCATGGATGAAAGTGTGGTCCAGCTTGCCAACCGCGGTCGCCAGTGCCGTCTGGCCAACCGCGCCGCCGCCAAACGTGTACTGCCCGGTCAGGTACATCAGCAGCGCGGTCAGCACCGATCCGACGAAATTGCCGATGTAGACGATCGTCCAGTTACGGAGCAGCCCGGCGGTAGTCACCCGGCGCCCTGCCCAGGCCATGACGATCAGCGTATTGCCAGTGAACAGCTCCGCCCCGGCCAGCACGACGAGGATCAGGCCCAGGCAAAAGACCAGCCCGCCCAGGAGCTTTGTGACGCCATACGGCAGAACACCCGCTGCGCCGCTGGTCACCGTCGTCGCGAAGACCGCGCCCAGCCCGATGAACGCCCCGGCGAGTACGGCCAGCACGAACATCTTTTTCCATGCCATGCCGGCTTTCGTCACGCCCACGTTCTCAGCCCGCTGCGCGATCTCCACGGGCATCAGCGCATCAACCCGAATCTGCTCGGCCATAGTCTCTCCCCACGTTTCGCACACAAGCGCAAATCCCTGCTCCCAAGTATAGAATCGAACTGGCTGAATGGCACATGATCATCGGCGCCCTGTTACAGGATCGTCGGCCTGCTATCGTCACACCGGGAGGCAGGCGGTACAATCCTGCCGGACAGGGGACGCAGGACAGGGACCACGGGCACCACCATGACCGGACGCCGCCGCAATCTGCTCATCGGGGCTGTTTTCAGCCTCTTCTTTCTATGGATCGCGCTGCGCGGGCTGGATTGGGCGAGCGTCGGGGAGGTGCTGCGCACGGCCCGCTGGGGCTATCTGCTCGCCGCCATGGGCCTGTGGAGCCTGGGGCTGGCCACCCGCGCCATCCGCTGGCGGGCGCTGCTGGGCGGCGATGTCGCCTTCCCCCTCACCTTCCACATCCTCAATATCGGGTTCCTGCTGAACAACACCCTGCCCTTCCGCGTCGGTGAGCTGGCCCGGGCGTTCCTGGTCAGCCGGAGCGTGGCCGGTGTCTCCGGCTGGTCAGCGCTGACCACCATCGTGGCCGAGCGGATCATCGACATGCTGGCGGTGGTCGTGCTGCTGGTCATCGTGCTCCCCGCCATCGCCGTGGATCAGGCGGCCGTCACCAGCGGATTGGTCATGGGCGGGGTCGCGGTCGTGGGGTTCTGCGCGCTGCTCGTGTTCGCGCACCATCCGGCCTGGGCGCACGCGATCCTGGCCGCCATCCTGCGCCGGCTGCCCTTCCTGCATCGCTTCCGGCTGGATGCCCTGCTGGGGCGCGTCCTGACCGGCCTGCGCCCGCTCACCACCTGGCGCAGTCTGTGGCGCACCCTGTTCTGGACGGGCGTCAGCTGGCTGCTCTCCGTGATCAGCGCGTGGGTGCTGGCCCTGGCCTTCCCCGCGCTGCCACCCACTCCGCTGATGCGCGCCGCCCTGACGCTGTCCATCGTGGCGGCATCCTTCAGCATCATCGTGCCCTTCACGCTGGCCAGCGTCGGGCCGTTTGAAGCCGCGGCGATCTTCGCCCTGATGACCGCCGGCATCCCCCAGGAGCTGGCGGCGGCCTATGCCGTCGTCTGGCACGCAGGGACGGTGGTCGTCTATGCCGCCTGGGGCGCGCTTGGAATTCTGAATCTGGGCCTGTCGCTGCAGCAGATCCAGCAGGGAGCGACGGCGCTGGCCACTCAGGCCGAACCCGACGCGACCAACTCCGGCTACTAAATGGCGGCCTGCCCGTGCACGGCGGAGCGCCGCGCCCTGCCCCGCCGTACCTGCAGCGCTTCCACCCCGCCCCAGATTGTAATCAGGCTGAACGCGTAGGCATAGATTGCCAGGAACGGCGCCAGCGACGGGACTTCCCGCAGCGCCAGGTACACGCTGCCCACCGAATACGCGGCCAGCAGCGCCTCCCCCAGCAGCAGCCCACCGCGCTGGAGCGCATAGCCTGAGCGCTGCCAGGCCACCCGGTCGAACTTGGGCGTGCGGCGGAACTCATTCGGCTCGCCACGCAGCGCCGCCAGCACCGCCAGCGAATTGCTCAACGCCAGGCCGGTGCCCACCCCCATCAATACCGGAAAAGCCAGCAGGCGGCGCGGCCAATCACCGTATAGCTGGCGCTGGCTGGCCCCGTAGACCAGCGGCGCGGCCAGCCCCGCCAGCCCGAACGGCGCCAGCGGCACCCGCTGCAGCGCGCCCGTCGCCAGCAGCCAGGGAAAGAGCAGCACGAGGATCAACAGCAGGGGATGGGTCAGGTACTGGCCAAGATGCAGGGTACCCATGATCTTCCGGGCGTAAGACTGGGCCGGGTTGCGCCACAGCGCCGCGCCGTGCCGCAGCAGGTTCTGAGTGCTGCCCTTGGCCCAGCGCGCCTGCTGCTGGCGATAGGCGGCCAGTTGCGGCGGGATCTCCGCCGGCACAGCCACGTCCGGCAGGTACAGGCAGCGCCACCCGCGCAACTGGGCGCGGTAGCTGAGGTCGAGGTCTTCCGCCAGTGTTGCCGCGGACCAGCCGCCCGCGTCCTGAATGCAGGCGGCGCGCCATACCCCGGCAGAACCGGCGAAGTTCAGCAGCAGCCCGCCCTGGCTGCGCGCAGTCTGTTCCACCACGAAATGTCCATCCAGGCTCAGGGCCTGCGCGCGCGTCAACGCGTTCTCGCCCGCGTTCAGATGTCCCCAGCGCGTCTGAACCATGCCCAGCCGGTCGTCCGCCATAAAGTGCGGGACGACCCGGCGCAGGAAGTCCGGCGGCGGCACGAAATCCGCATCGAAGACGGTCACCAGTGCCGCCTCCGGCTGGCGCGCCAATCCGTGTGCCAGCGCGCCCGCCTTGAAGCCGGCTCGTTCCGCCCGGCGGATATGTTCCACCGGCACTCCCCGCGCTTTCAGAGTCCCCAGACTGCGCGCCACAACCTCCGGCGTATCATCACTGGAGTCATCCAGCACCTGCACGCGCAGGCGATCAGCAGGATAATCCAGCCCGGCCACCGCTTCCAGCAGGCGGCCGATCACCAGGCGCTCGTTGTATACCGGCAGCTGCGCCAGCACGATCGGACAGTCCGCCCCCGGCGCGGCTGGCGGGGTGAGCACTGCCCGGTTGCGCCCGCGCTGCCAGATGACCAGCAGGGCCAGCGTGCCTGCTGCGTACAAAGCCAGCGCGACCGCGCACACGACATACACCACTGTCAGCACGTCAACCAACCATGGCATCATATGTCTGGCGGCGACCTCTCGCCCGTTCTCAGACCACAACCCAATCTCGTGGGGGGATTATCACCGTGCCGGGCCGGGAAGTCCACAGGCAATTCCGCCGCCACTTCCCACCCCGACGCAATCGGCTACAATCAGGCACTGCCGGTCTGTACCATCCTGTGAGGGTCACCCATGAGCCAGGTCGCTTTTGATGCGTTTGAGCTGCTGACCATTCTGCTGTTCGCCGCCTGCCTGTGGCACGCTGCCCGGCGCGACGTGTTCCACGTGGTCGAGTTGCTGGCCGGGCTGGTTTATGGCGTCTTCCTGGAATGGATGACGCTCCGCCAGCTCGAAGCCTACACCTACGGTCAGTTCCGGATCATGTTTGATGGCGCGCCGCTGGCAATCGGGCTGGGCTGGGCGGTGATCATCTACACCGCCATGCGCTTCTCCCGCCAGCTCAACCTGCCGATCTTCACCCGGCCGCTGCTCAACGGCCTGCTGGCGCTCAACCTGGATGTAGCGATGGACGTCATCGCAATCCGGCTCGGCTTCTGGACCTGGGGCACCGGCTCGCTGGATTTCGAGTGGTTTGGCGTGCCATGGGGCAACTTCTGGGCATGGTTTATCGTGGTCAGCTCATTCTCCGGTTTTCTGGAGATGTTCACGCTGTACGGCTGGCAGCGCACCCCGCTTAAGCGCTGGCTCTACGTGCCGCTGTCCCTGGTGCTTTCGGTGGTGGTGCTGGCGGTCACCAACTATCTGTTCGCTACCCTGCTCTGGCCGAACAATTTTGGCTTCACCGGGATGCTGGTGCTGATCGGCGGTGCGCTGTTGCTGGTGCTCATGGCGCGGCCCCGCCTGCGCCGGCCGGCCGCCCTGGACCCCGTGGTCTTTGCTGTGCCGCTGGCCTTCCACATCTTCTTCACTGTCGCCGGGTTCGCCTACGGATTTTATGCCCGCCAGCCCATCCTGGCAGTCATCGGCATCCTGATGGCCGCCCTGGGCATCGCTCTGCATCTATGGCCGTGGTGGGCCGGGAAACACCAACCGCAAACGAGCTGACGCCCCCACAGGGGCCCGGCGCTACAGCCGGCGCAGGCGCGTCTGCGCTTCGAGCAGCGTCTCTTCCCGCTTGCAGAAGGTAAAGCGCACCAGCCGCCGGCCAACATCCAAATGGGCGGCGCTAAAGAACGGCGTGGCGGGAATGCAGGCCACCCCGACGCTCGTGATCAGATGCCGGGCGAATGCCATATCATCGCCATTGAAGATCGGCGTGAAGTCCGCCATCAGGTAGAACGTGCCCAGGTGCTCCGGCAGAACCAGCCTCAGCCCGGCGTCCTGCAGCATCGCGGCCAGCAGGTCGCGGCGCGGATGGTAGAACGCTCGCAGATCATCGTAGAAGGGCGGCGGGTAGCTCAGGGCGGTCGCCACCGCCGCCTGCAGGGGATGCGCCACCGCGAACATGCTGAACTCATGCACGCGCTTGATGCCTTCCAGCAGCGCCGCAGGCCCGACACACCACCCGATCTTGAAGCCCGTCACCCCGAAGGTCTTGCCCGCGCTGCTGAACGTCAGCGTGCGCTCGACCATGCCGGGCAGGGTTGCCAGCCGCACGTGGACGGCATCGTCATACAGCAGGTGCTCGTAGACCTCGTCCGTGATGGCGATCACATTCCAGCGCTGGCACAGCTCCGCGATCAGCGCCAGCTCCTCCCGGGAGAATACCTTGCCCGTCGGGTTGTGCGGGGTGTTGATGAGGATCGCGCGCGTCCGGTTGTTGAACGCAGCGCGCAGCTCGTCGGGGTCGAAGGTCCAGTGCGGCGGGCGCAGCAACACACTGCGGACGCGGCCCCCGGCCATTTCGATGTTCGGCACGTACGTGTCAAAGAACGGCTCGAAGACAATCACCTCGTCGCCGGGATCGATCAACCCCATCGTCGCGAAGAAGATGCCCAGCGAGGCCCCCGCCACAATTAGCACCTCGCGCTCCGGATCGACCTCCTGGCCGTAGTGGCGCCGGGCATGGTCGGCCACCGCCTGCTTGAGCGCAGGCGTCCCCAGGGATGGCGCGTACCAGCTCGTCTGGCCGGAAAGGAGCGCCTCCACCGCGGAGCGGATCACCTCTGGCGGGGCGTCGTAATCCGGCGCCCCCTGGCTGAGGTTCACCGCGTCATACTCGCGGGCAAGGGCATTCATCTCCGCGAACACACTCGGGCCCAGGCTCTGCACCCGGTCGGCCATCGGCTTCATGCAGCGTTCTCCCTCCGGTCCGCCGGGCCAGCCGGGACGGACTCAGGTTCAGAATCCCCCATATCACACACGGGGCAGCGATAAATGCGCTACAACTCGGATTCTTCCAGGTAAGCGTCCAACTCGTCGTCGTAGTCGTCCCTGGCGGAACGCCGGCGGGGAGCCGGTTCGATCCAGCCGTCAGCCTCGGGCAGGGCAGGCTCCCCCGGCGGCGTCACCGGCCGGACCGGGGTGGTTCCCGCCGGGCGGACGGTCAGATCGGCGGCCTGCGGGTCAAACTCACGCTCGTAGCGGGCCCGGATCTCCGCTGCTCTGGCGCGCGCCGCGCGCCCCCGCCGCCGGGCATGCCCCGCACTCACGCTGACATCACCACCGTCATCCGGCGCAACGATGCCGCCCAGCCCGCTCAGGAGCGTCCCCAGGATGCCGGAACGAACGATCACCAGGACGATGCCGCCCAGCAGGATCAACCCGCCACATAGCACGGCAACAATGACGATCCCCAGGCCAGTTCCCAGCTCAGCGATTGACGGTTCCACGGGCAGGCTTCTCTACTCTCACGAACAGCGTTGTCTCACACCGGTCTTCAGCCGGAGCGCGACAGGATTCTCGGCGGCTCCGACCGCGTTACGCGCACGTCAGTCGCCGGGGGCGGCCGCATGCAGCAGGTCGGCGTTGCACACGTTACGGTAGTCCCCGTAGAGCAGGCCATCCCGGATCTGTTCAGCGGCCATAATCGCCACCGTGATCTGGGCTTCTTCGGTGCTGGCGCCCAGGTGCGGCGTGTGGATCACGCCCGGTAGCCCGATCAGGGGGAAGCCCGCTTCCGGCGGCTCCTGCGGGTACACATCCACCGCGGCCCCGCCGATCTTCCCGCTGCGCAGCGCGTCCGCCAGGGCGGGCGCATCAATCAACGTGCCGCGCGCCGTATTGATGATCCGCGCGCCGGGCTTCATCCGGGCGAGTGACTCGGCGTTGATCAGGTTCCGTGTGGCCTCATTGGCGGGTGCGTGCAGGGTGAGGTAGTCACTCCGCGCGTAAAGCTCGTCCATTGACACCGCGGTGACCCCCTCGACCTCCTCACCGGGGGTCAGCTTGGGATCGTACGCGATCACCGTCATCTCGAAGCCGCGGGCCCGCTGCGCGACGGCCTTGCCAATGCGACCAAAGCCGACGATGCCCAGCGTCTTGCCCAGGAGCTGGGTCCCCATAAAGCGTTTGCGATCCCAGCGCCCTTCCAGCATCGACTGCTGCGCTTCCGGAATCTGGCGGGCCAGCGCCAGCATCAACCCAAAAGCATGTTCAGCCGCGGCGATGGTATTCCCGCCGGGCGTGTTCATGACCGGGATGCCGCGCGCGGCGGTCGCGGCCAGGTCGATGTTGTCAACCCCGGCCCCGGCCCGGGCGATGCCCTTCAGAAGCGGGGCCGCCGCCAGAAATTCAGCGTCCACGCGGGTGGCGCTGCGCACGATCAGCGCATCCGCGCTGGCGGCGGCGGCCAGCGCCTCAGCTCGCGCCAGTGACCCGGCCGTCACCGTAAAACCCGCGGCGATCAGAATGTCGATTCCCTGCTGTTCCAGCCGGTCGGGGATCAGAACATGATAGGCCATCGTATGTGCTCCGTTCACGGCAAAAATCCGCACAGGAGTTTACCACGTTATCGATCAATGAGAAGAGGAACGCCGGGCTTCAGGCCAGCCTGATGCGCACTTCCAGCCCTCCGAAACGGAGGATGTCATTGCTATACACCAGGTGGTGGTGCTCAGGCTGCAGGCGCTCGCCATTAGATCGGAAGAGCGTCGTGTAGGGAAAGAGTGTAGGATAGGGTGTA
>CAZGYW010000075.1:0-8479 GCA_964530495.1 uncultured Anaerolineae bacterium | reverse complement strand
GCAGATAAGCCGGCGCTCTGGCGATCCAGCATGATTTGTCCTGATCTGCCGGAGAATAATTCCTGGCATTTCGCGAATCATATGAATCCAAAACGCGATCAGAAACGACCAACTATTGGTGTCCTGGCGGGATGGCAGTTTTACAGGACAGCAACTAACCTCAGCTACCTGGCGCCGATTTTTCGCGGAGTTACGCGCTCTGCCCAGAATCTTGGATGCAATCTGCTGTTGGGCTGCGGCATAGGGCCTTCCGCCAGCCCAACCGATCCGTTGCGTCCCGTCTGGCCGGTACCCTCTCCCGAGCATGATTTTGTCCCGATTGGCCCCTGGAACACGGATGGCCTGATTGTTGCCGTTCCGCTTCACTCGCAAGCGCGGTCGGAGTATGTTCAGGAACTGATCGCTGCCGGATATCCAGTCCTTTTTGTGGGCTCAGGGGAGATTGGCCCAACAATTGCCATCAATAACCGGGATGGTGTGCTGCAGGCGCTGCGCCACCTGGTTAAGCATGGTCACCGCCAGATCGCATTTATCGCTGGCACAGTAGGGGACATGCGCGGAGATAGCGGCGAGCGTTTGCGCGCTTACCAGAGCGGTCTTGAGATCTTCGAGCTCGATCAGGAACCGCGCCTTGTTGCCTATGGTCGGCATGTCTATAGCGGCGGCTATGCGGCCATGCAGCAGATCATCGAGACCGGTGCCGAATTCTCGGCAGTGCTGGCCAGCAACGATGAATCGGCATTGGGCGCCATGCAGGCGCTCAAGGATGCCGGACGGCGCATCCCGCAGGATGTGGCCGTTATTGGATTTGATAATCGCCTTGAGGGCAGCATACAGGAACCGGGTCTGACCACCATCCATGTTCCTCTGTTTGACATCGGCTATCGGGCCGTCGATCTGCTCCTGAAAGCCATTGAGGGAACAACCGCGTTACCTGAACTCCTCCAGGTCGACACCCATCTGGTGATACGCGAATCGTGTGGCTGTATCAGCGGGATCAAACCCGATCGCTCAGAAACGCCAGCAGACGGTGATCAGACGCAGCTTAAGCTGGCCAGCGCAATGGCCTCCGTGGTCCTCAATCAAGCACATCGTCTCACAGAGCGTGAAGGGCTGGCGCTGTGCCAGCGTTTGGCAGACACCTTCGTCACAAGTATTCAGCAAAACGACCGGTCAGAATTCCAGAAAGCCCTTGCAGACGTACTGCAACGCACAGCCGGTGACGGTGACGACACCCACATATGGCAGGATGCGATTTCCCTGCTGAGCGCTGAGATTGGTGAAACATTTACAGAGAGTCCACCAGCAACTGTGCTGGCACGCGATCTGTTGAGCGAGGCACGATTGACGATCAGTGCCCATATGCGCCAGCAGCACCGGCAGTATGTTGCCGATGAACGGTGGACGTCCAGCCGCCTGAGTCTGCTGACGGCACGATTGCTCACCGCGCTTGACGAAATGCAAATCTACGAGATTCTTGCAGGGCACTTACCCGATATGGACATCCATACCGCCATGCTTGGATTGTTTGAAGCGGAAGGGGATGATCCGGTGGCGTGGAGTGCGATGCGCAATATGATCGACCCGGCTCAGGAGCCGATTCGTTTTCGGAGCCAGGCATTTCCCCCTGCCGGTATGTTTGCCGGGGGGCAGCCGTTCAGCCTGATGCTGGTACCCCTGGTTGACCAGATCGGCCAGATTGGCTACATGGTTTTTGACTCAGAGCACTTTGATCTGTACGGCTCGATTGTCCAACAGGTTGGAGGCGCGCTCAATACTGCCCGGTTGTACCGTCAGGCAACAGAAGGCCGGCGCCTGGCAGAAGAGGCGAACCGGATGAAGAGCCGTTTTCTTTCCACGATCAGCCACGAACTGCGTACGCCCCTGAATCTGATTGTTGGCTTGAGCGGCATGGTTTTGCATGACAGTGACGAAAGCGATAAGCCGCTGCCCGAACCCGTCCGCCAGGACATTGATCGGATTCATGCGTACTCTCAGCACCTGGGCGGACTGATCGGTGATGTGATCGATCTTGCCACCAGTGATGCGGGGCAGCTCCGCCTTAACAACGAATATGTCGATCTTGGTGAGGCTTTGCGCATCGTGGCGGAAAGTGGCAGCCAGATGGCTGCGGACAAAGGATTGGCCTGGGAAGCATCCCTGCCGGAAACCGGTCCATGGGTGTGGGGTGACCCAACGCGCCTGCGTCAGGTTGCGCTGAATTTTGTGAACAACGCGATCAAGTTCACCTCGAGCGGTACCGTAAGCTTACGCCTTGAGCACGACGATAGATACGCTGCTGTGTCAGTGCGGGATACTGGCATGGGTATTCCCCCCGATGAACAGCAGATGATCTTTGACGAGTTTTGGCAGTCGAAACGGAGCGTTACGCGCGGATACGGTGGTCTTGGGCTTGGACTGGCGATCAGTAAGCGCCTGATAGACATGCATGGCGGGCGTATCGCTGTAAGCTCGAGCGGTGCGGAAGGCGCTGGCTCGACCTTTTCCTTCAGTCTCCCGCTTGCCCAGAAGCCCTCCGAACAAGCTGATCGCGTACAGAAAGCGCCCACAACAAAACAGAGCGTAGCGGTCCTGACCAACAATCTGAACACGAGTAACCGTCTATGTGCAGACTTGCGGGAGCGCGCATTCGAAGTTGATGTCCTGAGAATGGGACACGACTCTGACTGGCGAGCGAAGCTGAAAACATGGCGCCCGGATGCGATTGTATTGGATGTGAGTACCGACACGGCGCTTGGTTGGAATGCGCTGAAGGACATCAAGGCCAACCCGGAACTCAGCGGGATTCCAGTGTTGTTCTTTTCGTCTTCGCAAGCCGACGGGGCGTTGCTGGAACTTGACTATCTCACCAAGCCTATTGAAATCTCTGAGTTGACACAGGCTCTTGACCAGCGGTGGCTGCTTTCAGATGCGTCTCATCCAAACCGGACGATCCTCGTGGTGGATGATGAGCCGAGCACCCTGGAGATGCACGCGCGTATTGTTCAATCGCATTCGTCCGCCAACCGGGTATTGAAGGCGAGTCACGGCAAAGAAGCGCTGGAGCTCCTCCAGAAGGAGCATATTGATCTCATCCTGTTGGATTTGCAGATGCCGGAAATGGACGGGTTTGAGGTGCTGGAAGTGATGCGGGCTATGGAAGGTCTGCGCGATATCCCGGTGATTGTGGTCACCGGCAAAGTGTTGACGGAAAGCGATATGAGCCGTCTGAGTGAAGGCGTCACCGCTGTTCTGGGCAAGGGCCTGTTCAGTATTGAGGAAACAGTCTCTCATATCAGCACCGCGCTCGAGCACAAACGTAAGTTGAGCGAAGAAGCGCGGCGCCTGGTTCGAGCAGCGATGGGCTATATTCATCAGAACTATGCGGAGGCAATCTCGCGTCGGGACATCGCTCAGCGCATCGGCATTACGGAAGATCATCTGACGTTCTGTTTTCGTCAGGAATTGGGAACCACACCCATTAAGTACATCCAGCGGTATCGGATTAACGAGGCGAAACACCTCCTCAAGACAAGTCAAAAGACCATCACGCAGATCGCATTGGACGTAGGTTTTTCTGACAGCGGCTATTTCAGCCGACTATTCCATCGCGAAACGGGCATGTCCCCAGAAGCGTTCCGCCGTTCCTGAATGCTGGTCTGAACTCTCACCCCCAGATAGCCCTTCCCCCGCATAACGCCTTGCGCTGTTCTGCTCTGCCATGAATTGTCCATGTCCGGCCCGTTTTTGTGCAAGTCCTGCGCACGGAGCTTGATAAGCTGTAAATAGCTGTGGAAGCGCTCCCTAAAGATCGCCCAGAGGCGCATTATGGCAATCACCCTGGAGGAAGTCGCGAAACTGGCTGGCGTTTCTCGATCAACCGCTTCGCGAGTAGCAAATGGGCAGCCCGGTGTGAGTCCGGAGACCCGCGAACGTGTGCTGCGGATCATCCGGGAGCACAACTACCAGCCCAATCCGTCGGCGCGCTCCCTGGCGTCACACCGCTCCCACAAACAATCGTGATAGATCATTCCACCACACCACAGCGAAACAGGAAGGAGGGGAAACAAACCGGAGCTTTGCGGTATCAGGTTCGTCATGTCACCCCAACCCACGTACGGATAATTGATCCTAACCAGGAGAAGTGATAATGAGAAAGATGGTTTTGCTTTCAGTGGTTGCCGTGCTGCTTCTGAGCATGCTACCTGTTCACCTGGCAACTGCACAGAACACAACACTGCGGGTACTCGTCCACCAGAACCCTCCGATGGTGGAATTCATGGAGGCGTTCAACCAGCAGTTTCAGGAACGGCATCCTGAAATCACAATCGACATGTCGGTTGTGAATGCCAATGACCTCAGCATCGTAACGCAGACGCGCCTGAGCGCCAACGACATTGACGTGATCGACATGTTTGGCTTCGCCAATGCGGCTCAGCCGTACATGACCAACGTTGACCTGCCGAATTGGCAGCAGTTGATCGATGCCGGTCTGCTGATGGACCTGACGGATCAGCCGTTCGTCGCCAACTACGACGAGGCGACCATTGCCGATGCCGGCACTTACAACGGCAAGGTTTACGCAATCAACCTCGGGCGTGTCTCCTACAGCGGTATTTACTACAACCAGGACCTGTTCACCGAATTCGATGTCACGGTTCCGACGACATGGGGTGAACTGGTCGAAGCCTGTGAGACCTTTACCGCCGCCAGAATCCCGTGCATGACGGCCGGCGGCAAAGACGGTTGGCCCATCTTCGTGGGGGCATACGGCTTGATCGGCGCGCTGTACCCGGACCAGGCCGCTCTGGTGGAGGGGCTATGGACGGGCACGATCACATGGAACGACGAGCAGGCGCTGGAGATGTGGGCGAAGATGCAGGTCTATGCGCGGGATATGATCGAATCCGGCGCAAGCGGGATCGCTGGTGATGCGGCGCCCGGTCGTTTCGCCTCCGGCGCGGTAGCGATGTTCCCGGGCGGCACGTGGTACGCGCCCGCCATCGAATCGGTTGAACCGGAATTCGAGTGGGGCTACATTCCTTTCCCCGGCTCCGATAATGCCGAAGACAACCAGTACCTGTTCGGCAAGTACGATCAGGGTTGGGCAGTCGCAGCGAACACACCAAACGCAGAAGCCGCCTTGCTGTATCTGGAAGAGTTCTCCGACCCGGAGAACTACCAGGCGTTTGTAGACGCTGTCGGCTTCATCCCCACGCAGGCGACAGCGCAGCTGAACACGCGCCTGGGCGAACAGGTGGCCCCGTATCTGGCCAACTTCCGTGTTGGCTACGAGCAGTACTGGGTTGCCCCGCGTGGTGTTGGCCAGTACGCGAATCCCTGGGCGTCATACTTCCAACCGTTTGGCACGTTTGATGATCCGCAGGCACTTGCCGATACGGTTCAAGCTGACCTCCAGTCTGGACTGGATGCCATTAGCAATTAGTCACGGTCTTGCGTTTGGGCTTCCCTGGCTGTTGTGGGAAGCCCAAACGCTTTCAGCCAGACAGGATAAGTGACATCATGATGTATCCCTTCGGTCGTGGACAATCTCGTTGGCTTCCCTATCTGTTGCTCCTGCCGGGAATCCTGGCCTACTTTGTTGTGGCGCTGGGCCCGTCACTGGCGACCACCGTGTTTTCTTTCACCGATGCCACTGGCTTGCCTGGAGCGCCCATCAACTGGGTTGGGCTGGATAACTACCATGAGTTCCTCTTCCTGGGCCAGGCTGCCAAGGATAACCTGGCCGCTGTTGGGCGGACGCTCATCTTTAGCTTCTTTGTAACGACGATTCAGTTTGTGCTCGGTCTGATAACGGCGCTGATCCTCAACCAGAAGCTGCGCGGCCGAAATTTCTTCCGGACCCTGTACTTCATGCCTGTGATTCTGGGTGCTGTCATTCAGGGTTTGATCTGGTCTCTCTTCCTTTACCCACTGGGTGGCCCCCTGGCCAGAGTCCTGGAGCTGTTTGGCGCGCGCTCTGAGTTTCTGGGCGGTCCGCCATCCGTGGCATTTGCGTGGGTCATTGTCGTTCAGATCTGGGCCAACATGGGAACGACCATGATCATCTTCCTCTCCGGTCTCCAGACCATCTCGGAAGATTACTACGAGGCGGCCAGCATTGACGGCGCAAACCGCTGGCAGGTCTTTGCCAATGTAACCTGGCCCTTGCTGACTCCCAGTGTGAACACCAACCTGCTGCTGAATGTCATCGGAAGTCTTCAGGCGTGGCAGTTGTTCCTGATCCTGCTGGGCTACCGCAATGGAACACAGGTCCTGGGGTATCTGATCTATGCGACCGGCTTTGGGCAAACATCCGGTAGTGTGACCAGTAGCTTCCGGCAGGGATTCGCAGCAGCAGCCTCCATCATCATGTTCTTGATGGTGCTCGTGATCGGTATGACGGTGCAGTACATTCTGCGGCGCAGAGAAGAGAGAATACTGTGATGAGCGTGACGACTGATATCACCTCAACTACCCGCCGGCAAATCGATTGGGGCAAGATCGGCTCCTATGCCTTCCTGATAGTGCTGGCCATTATCTACCTTGGCCCTCTGCTGATGCTGGTGAACACGTCGTTGAAAACTACGTCATCCTTCATGAGAGACGCGACGGCACTGGCTGCCCAGCCGCACTTCGAGAACTTCGTCGAGGCCTGGAACAAGGCCAATTTCCCCCAGTATCTGCTGAATTCCGTGTTCTACACAGTCTCCGCAACGACGATCTACGTGCTGACAGCCGTTTTTGTCGCTTTCCCAATTGCGCGGGGCTATGTGAAATACGCTGGCGCGCTGCTCACGCTTTTCGTGATTGCGCTGTTCCTGCCCCCGGCGCTGATCCCGCAGTTCCAGCTCATCTTGCGCCTGGGGCTGTACAACAATCCTGTGGGGTATGTCTTGCTGTTCATCGTGAACCCGATTGGCATTGTCATTCTGGTGAACTACATCAAGACCGTTCCGCGGGAACTGGATGAAGCGGCCGCCCTTGATGGGTGCGGGTACTTCCGTTTTGTGCGGTCAATTGTCCTGCCGCTCATTCGGCCCGCCGTTGCTACCGTTATCGTGCTGCATTCGATCGGCATCTGGAATGAGATTATCCTGCCGACGATCTACCTGACCAATAAGGACTACTATCCGATCACACGCGGCCTGATCGTGTTTCAGGGTGTATATGGCAGCAACTGGCCCGTGCTGGCAGCGGCTGTGTTGATGCTTACCCTGCCGATGGTCGTTCTGTTCCTGTTCCTGCAGCGCTACATCGTCTCAGGGTTGACCGCTGGCTCCGTCAAGGGGTAGAAGCAACATCTGTTCGTGAGTTGTCAGGCCTGCACATGAGGGTATTGTGATGCGCATATTTTCCAACCGCAGTGTTGTGCTACCGATGCTTGCTATGATCTGCCTGGGTTTGATGAGCACCGCCACCGCTCAGGAGCAGCCTGCTGTCGTGCCCACCCCCACTCCCCAACCCACGCCGATTGCCGTGCCGGAAGGCTACACTCTGGTGTGGCATGATGAATTTGATGGCGACCTGATTGATGAAGACAACTGGACCTATGATCTGGGTGGTTGGGGCTGGGGCAATGGCGAGGCCCAGAATTACACGGATCGGCCGGAGAATGCCCGCCTGGAAGATGGCCTGCTGATCATCGAAGCACGCCAGGAACGGTACGAGGATTCGTACTACACCTCCGCCCGTCTGAAAACAGAGGGCTTGCAGGAATTCCAGTACGGGCGCATCGAAGCCCGCATCAAGGTGCCCGCCGGCAGAGGGTTGTGGCCGGCCTTCTGGATGCTGGGATCGAATTTCGAGGAAGTCGGGTGGCCCGAGTGCGGTGAAATCGACATCATGGAATACATTGGCAAAGAACCAGACCTGATCATGGGAACCATCCATGGCCCGGGCTATTCCGGGGCTCTGGGCCTCAGCAAATGGAACCGGCAGGAATACGACATCGCGGATGAATTCCACACATATGCTATCGAGTGGGATGAAGAACAGATCACGTGGTTCTTCGATGACGAGGAATACAGCACCTATTCCCGCAGCGATGTTGGAGAGCGGGAATGGCCTTTTGATCAGCCGTTCTTCATCATCCTCAACCTCGCCGTTGGGGGGCAACTACCCGGTCCTGTCGGGCTGGATACCGTCTTCCCGGCGCAGGTGCTGGTGGATTATGTGCGTGTCTTTCAACAGGATTAGCGTCCTTGCGTTGTACCCCTCCATTTCTCGGAGGGGATATATCTGAGCAGCAACCAGCGATGAGAATGCCACTTTGAAGGAACGCACAACATGAAACCGGTGCCACAGACAATCTTCATTGGCGATAAACCTCTAACCCAAGCCGAGAAACCGGTCCGCGGTGATTATGTCACGCTGCTGGGAGAATCGTTCTATCGGATTCAGAATTTTGATGCGATGGAACCTTTCTTCATGAGCGTGGTCAGCAGTTCCGATCATTGGCTCTTTATCGCGTCAACGG
>CAZGYW010000074.1:0-8507 GCA_964530495.1 uncultured Anaerolineae bacterium | reverse complement strand
CGCAGGCCCAGGCAGCGGCCATCGGGCGTCCGCGCCAGAAAAAGCGGCAGGCGCAGCGGGTTGGGATAGCGCTCGAGCAGCCCGCCGGGGGGGATTTCTCTGGGATTGTCCAGCATATCCAGGGGAGTGAGAAGCGGCAGATCGCGGACCAGCACCTTGACGGCGCGGATCCGCTGCGGGGCGTCGGACGTGATTGCCAGGCGCAGCCGCCCGGCATCTTCACGCATGATGCGCGCTTCCAGCGAACCGGCAGCCCGCTGCTGCTGACCGGCCCAGCTCAGGGCTGTACAGGTGAGCAGCCAGCCATCATCCTGCGGGCTGACGGTCGTGCTTTCCGGGGCCAAGCCGTACACATTCTCCAGCGTGATCACCTGGAAAGACAGCCGCCAGTCATCAAATGCAAAGAGGGGATCCTGAAGGTCGAAGCTGTAGACCTGCATGATGCCACGCCCTATCCGGGTTGGTGATCTGCATTGGCGCTTGCCTGGCACACAGGCGATGGGAGCCTGCTGCAGGCATAGTCATCTATACATATCGAGGGATATGTATAGACACTCCTGCCAACACTATAGACTCGAATCGGCAGGCTGTCAAGCACGCCTGGCGCCCCCCTCGCGCCGCCTGATCCCGGCCCGTCAGCGCCCGAATCGCTGCTGTGAAGCACCTCGGGGCGAGCGCAACAGCACCCACCTGGCGCGTCCCTCCCCTGCCTGATTGACATTCACCGCATTGTCCCCGATAATGGGATTTGTATAGACATTTTTGATGCTTGTTCAGAAGGTGGGTATATGGGCAACGATGTCAACCGCGCCGGAGAAGGCCCGCTCCACCTGCAAATCTACGACAGCCTGCGCCAGCGCATCCTGGATGGCGAATGGCGGTTAGGTGATGCCCTGCCGGCGGAACCGGCCCTGGGCGAAACCTACGGCGTCGCCCGTGGCACCCTGCGCCAGGCCCTGGCCGCCCTTGAAGCCAGTGGCTACATCAGCCGCCAGCGCGGGCGCGGCACCTTCGTGACCTGGAACGGCGGGTCGCCCCGGCCGGCGCGCGCCGCCAGCGGCCAGATTGGGTTCGTGGTGCCCTACGTGCGCGACTCGTACGTCACGACCATCCTCCTCGGTGTGGAGCGCGCCGCTTCCGAACGGGGCCTGTCCGTCACCTTCAAGCATGTGGACAACAGCCTGGAAAAACAGGGCACGGTCGTCCAGGAACTGGTCAGCCAGGGGGCGGCCGGGATCATCGTCTACCCGGTTGACTCGATTCACGCCTCCCCGCTGGATGACCTGATCCGGACCGGTTACCCCATTGTCCTGGTCGATCGCTACCTGCGCGGCGTGCCCTCCGATTACGTGATTTCCGACCATTTCGGCGGCGCGCTCCGCGTCACGCAGCACCTGGCTCGCCTGGGGCACCATCACATCGGCTTCGTCACCTGGGCGGACCCCGCCATCAGCATGGAGCATCGCTTCGCCGGGTACCAGCGTGCGCTGGCCGAAGCCAACCTGCCCGCCGATCCCGCCCTGATTCTGGAGGTCGCCAGCTACCCGACCATCGACAGGGCAGCGCTCACGGACTATCTCCTGCGCAAGGCGGATGCCATGAGCGCCGTCTTCGCCGCCAACGATCAGATCGCGCTGGCGATCTACGAAGTCGCGCGGCGGGCCGGCATCCCGATCCCGGAGGCGCTGGCGGTCGTGGGCTTCGACGACCTTGAATTCACCGCCCACCTGGATGTCCCCCTGACAACCGTGGCGCAGAGCGCCTTCACGATCGGGGAGCAGGCCGTGGAAGCCCTGCTGCGCCGCCTGCGCGGGGAGGTGATCGGCTGGCAGCAGATCATCCTGCCCACCCGGCTTGTGATCCGGGAGTCGTGCGGCTTCAGGCTGGGTCCGCGCGAGTTTAGCACCTGATGCCCCACCGCAAGTTGTACGCGGCCCGGCACCGGTTCAGGCGACTCCATCTGCTCCGCGCTTTCAGCCGCATCCAGACCCGGGCGCCTTGCCTCCCGGCCTGACGTACCTTAGAATGATCGTGATCGCCCGCGCCTGACCATCTGAACAACTGCGCAGGCCCGGCGCTCTCCCCCCGGCGGATCGCATCGTGTAACGAGAAGGGTGGCTCACCATGGCAATGACCTCCAGGCAGCGCATGTTAACCGCGATCAACCGCGGTGTGCCCGATCGCCTGCCGATCACCACGCATCACCTCATGCCGTACTTCCTGAACAAGTACATGAACGGCATCAGCAACGCCGAGTTCTTCGATCATTTCGGATTTGACGCCATTGTCTGGGCATCCCCCTTTGTGGCCACCGCCGGCCAGCACTGGGCGGGCCAGACGAGCACCGACGGCACCCTGATCTTCCATACCGACGAGTGGCGGGTCGATACCGAGGACATCCCCGGGCGCGAGTACCCCACCCGTCGCTGGAGCATCACCACCCCGCGCGGCACGCTTTCCATGGTCACGGAAACCAACCCGATTACCACCTGGGTCTCCGAGCCGCTGCTCAAGAACAAGCGCGACATTGACATCATCGGCCCGTACATCCCGTCTCCCACCTGTGACGTGGCGGCGGTCAACCAGTCAGTCGCCGAGATGGGCGAGCGCGGCATTGTGCGCGGCACCCTGTGCGGCTTCGATGTGTACGGGCAGGCGGGCTGCTGGCAGGATGCGGCCTGTCTCTACGACATCCAGGAACTGATCTTCGCCACCTTCGACGATCCGGCCTGGGTCCACGCTCTGCTCGGTATGCTCATGGAACGCAAGCGCGTGCACGCCCGCTCGATGGCTGGCGCCAACTATGCCCTGATCGAGCACGGCGGCGGCGCGGCGTCCACCACCGTGATTTCGCCGCGCATCTTCGAGGAATTCGTCGCCCCCTACGACACAGAAACGATTGAGCTGCTGCACCAGGCCGGGCAAAAGGTTGTGTATCACACCTGCGGGGGGATGATGCCCATTCTGGAGAAGATCGCCGCGACCGGCACGGATGCCATGGAGACGTTCACGCCGCCGGCGATGGGCGCTGACGTTGATCTGGCCGAGGCCAAGCGCCGCGTCGGGGATCGCGTGTGCATGATCGGCGGCTTTGACCAGGCCCATTTCCTGATGAGCTGCACACCGGAGGAAACCCGGGCCGAGGTCCGGCGCTGCTTTGAGGCGGCCGGCGGCGGGGGCGGCTTCATCCTCTCACCTTCCGATCACTTCTTCGACGCCGAGCCAGCGCTCATTGCTGCCCTGGTCGAGGAAGCGCAGCGCTGTACGTACTGATGTCGTGATCCGGTCACCGGAGGAGAAACGCACATGGCATACCCATTCGACGGCCTGGGCATGAGCCTGGGCAATCTGGCCCGCCTGTCTGATGCGGAAACGCGCTCGATCAGCGCGGAGAACTTCACCGGCGCCCCCGGTGCCGGCGGCAAGGCCACCGAAGGCACCGGGGCCAGCGCCGCCCGCGAGCTGGGCCAGGGCTGGAAGATCTCGCCGAGCATCGACCTGGCCGGCAGCAGCACGGTCACCCTGGCGGATATCACCGGCCCCGGCGCGATCCAGCACATCTGGATCACGGTATCACCGAAGACATGGCGGCATCTCATCCTGCGCATGTACTGGGATGGCGAGGAACAGCCCTCTGTGGAGGTGCCACTCGGCGATTTCTTCTGCAACGGTTGGTGCGTCCCGGCGGACGTCGTGTCGCTGCCGGTCGCGGTCAACCCATCGGGCGGGTTCAACAGCTACTGGGAAATGCCCTTTCGCCAGCACGCCCGTATCACGCTCGAAAACCTCTCGCCTGATCGGGTAGGCGGCTTCTACTACCAGATTACCTATACCCTGACGGCTGTCCCGGAGGATCGCGGGTATTTCCACGCCCAGTTCCGGCGCAGCAACCCCCTGCCCTACAAGACTGATCACCTCCTGCTGGAGGGCGTGCAGGGTCACGGCCAGTACGTGGGCACGTACATCGCCTGGGGCACCAACAACAACCTGTGGTGGGGTGAAGGCGAGATCAAGTTCTATATGGATGGCGATAGCGCCTGGCCCACCATCTGCGGCACCGGCACGGAGGATTACTTCGGCGGGGCCTGGGGCTTCACGCCAGAGAGTGGACTCTACACCACCTTCACCACGCCCTACCTGGGCTTTCACCAGTTGATCAAACCCGATGGCCATGAAATCAGCCAGCAGCGTTTCGGTCTGTACCGCTGGCATGTGATGGACCCGATCCGCTTCAAGCGTGACCTGCGCGTCACGATCCAGGCGCTCGGCTGGCGCGCCCCGCGCGAGGGCAAAGGGCGCTTCCTGCCCCTCCAGGACGACATCTCCTCAACCGTCTTCTGGTACCAGCAGGAACCGCACACCCCCTTCCCGGCGCTGCCGGATATCAATACCCTCGAGGTGATCTAGCAGCCAGGCGTACCCACACCCGGCAACAAAACGCAGCCTTCCTGATCGAACCGGGAAGGCTGCGTTCATTCATGCTCAGGATGGATTCGGCTGTTTAGCCCGTGGCGGTCTTGCGCGGGAAGCGCGTCAGACGGCGCCAGTATTTGTCGCACATCGCCTGGTTGTGGGCGTCACCTTCGGGCACATTGGCGCTGATCAGCACCGGCGGGGTCACTCCGGCCGCCAGCAGATTCGCCGCCACCTGACCCACGACCGCGTTCAACATGCTGACGCTGACCAGCGTCGAGGTCGGCGCCACCTTCCAGTCCACACCCGGCAGCGGCACGATCGCATCCCCGTAGGCGCCCATCGTATCCAGCACGTAATCCGCCAGCTCGTACAGCTTCTTGCCGGAGGCCGCGCGCGACTTCGCCTCCCTGGACTGCTCCAGGTTGGTGACCGCGATCACGATCGCACCGGCGTTCTTGCCATACTGGGCCACATCGTTCGGCACCGGGTTGATGCCGGAGTTGGAAACCACAAACAGCAGGTCGCCCGGCTGGATGTCATAGGCTTTCATGAACTGCTCGGCGTAGCCTTCCACTCGCTCGGCCAGCCCATTGGTCGGGTCCTCAATCAGCATCACGGGCGCCAGGCCGCCTGCCCGCCAGTAAATCTCCCCGGCGATGTAACGCGAGTGTCCGCTCCCGAACGAGAACGCCAGCTTATCCTCCAGGATGGCCCGCGCCCAGACTTCCGCCACCTGCGCCATCACCTCGCGCTGCGCGCCTAACACTTTCCCCAACTGCTCGGTTGCCAGGGTGTAGTACTGCTCAATACTGCTGCTGTTTGCCATAGTATTGCCTTCTTTCACGTCACCTTCTCACCAGAGTCACCGACGGCCAGCCGGTCTCTGGTCCGCTCGAAATTGTTGAGCACCGCCGCATCAACGGTAATGCCACCTGCGCGCAGGGCCAGGATCGCGGCCCCCACTGCCGGGACGAAGCGTGGCCTCACCAGCCGGGCCTGCGGGCTATCCTGGTGGATGCGGGCCAGCATTGGCTCCGTCACCAGCGCCCCGGCCCGGAACACCCCACCGATTGGCGCGACCGGGGCCGGTTCGGCCGTCATGCCCAGGCGCAGAAGGGCCATGCCCACCATCCGGCCCAGCTCCAGCCCGGCGTCGGCCAGGATGCGGATGGACACCGGATCACCTTCCGCCGCGGCGCGCCCGACCGTCCCCGCCGCCTTCGCCAGCCGGTCGCGGGTCATCTCCGCGCCGTAGATCGTCCGGCGCAGGGCGCGCAACTCGGTCACGCCGTACTGCTCAAACAGGAGCGCCGTCAGCGCCGTCTCCGGGCTGCGGCCGTCCGAGGCCTGGAACACGGATTGGAAGGCCCGGCGCGCGATGTCGTAGGCGCTGCCCTCATCCCCGGCGATATACCCGTGCCCACCGACGGTGACTTCCTCCCCGCGGGCATTGCGCCCGTGCGCCGTCGAGCCGGTACCCGCGATGATGATCACGCCCGGTGTTTCCGGGAGCGCCCCGGCCAGTGCCGAGCCAACATCACTCTTGAGCACCAGCCCGCGCGTCGCGTAGACCCGGTTCACCGTCTCCAGGTGACCGCTGCCCGTCAGGCCCAGGTACACGCACTCGACCGGCGTGATCGCTCGCCCGGCCGCCGCGAAAGCCCGCTCGTAACCCTCGCGCAGGGTGCGGTACTGGCGCTCCAGCCCGCCCGGCTCGTGGATGTGATTGCATGGCCCGGTCAGCGCCGAGGCCAGGATCGCGCCCCGGGCGTTGACCAGCACCGTGAGCGTGGAGCTTTGCCCGCCGTCCACGCCAATGAATAACCGTTCCGAATCCGCGTCAGTCATACCCGGCCAACCACCCCTACGGGATCGCCTTCACAAAGCGCTGCGTGATGTCCTGCAGTTCCGTGATCGCGCGGCCCACCACCACGGCGAACGCGCCATGCTCAAAGGCGGCGCGCATGTCTTCCGGCGTGTTCATGCGGCCTTCCGCGATCACCGGCCGGCCAGTCTCCCGCGCCAGGGCGGCGACCAGTTCCAGGTCCGGCCCTTCCAGCTTCGGGCTGTACGGGGTGTAGCCGGAGAGCGTCGAGGCCACAATATCCGCCCCGGCCTCCGCCGCGAAAAGCCCCTCCTCCAGCGTGGAGATGTCCGCCATGACCAGCGCACCGCGGGCGTGAATCCCCGCGATCAGGTCGGCCAGGCTGATCCCGGTCGGGCGCTCGGCCGGGCTGCCGTCCAGGGCCACGATCTCCGCCCCTGCGTCAACTACCGCCAGCGCGGCCTCCAGCGTCGGCGTGATGTACACCTGGTAGCCCGGCAGGCGCTGCTTGTTGATGCCGATGATCGGCACGTCCACCAGGGCCCGCACCGCCGCCACGTCGGCCGGGCCATTGGCCCGGATGCCCGCCGCGCCGGCCAGCACCGCCGCCTGAGCCATCGGCCCGACGATGTGCGGCCCGTTCATCGGCGCGCGCGGCTGGCAGGAGACAATCAACCGGTGCGCCAGACGCTCAAGTATCGGATTGGATTCCGCCATACGTGTATCGCTCACTTTCTGCCGCTCAGCCCTTGATCCCGGAGAGCGCCATCGACTCGATAAACTGGTTCTGCAGCACGAAGAACAGGAGCAGCACCGGCAGCATGGACAGGAACGAGACGGCCATCAACTGCGGGTAATTGGTGCTGTAGGCGCTTTCGAAGGAAGCCAGACCCAGCGGCAGCGTGCGGTAGGCGTCCTGGCTGGCGACCAGCAGCGGGTACAGGAAGCTGTTCCAGTTCCACATGAAGCAGAAGATCGCCAGTGACACCAGCGCCGACTGGCTGATCGGCAGCACGATGTTCGCAAAAATGCGCACCTCGCTGGCCCCGTCGATGCGCGCCGCTTCCAGCAGCTCATCCGGCATGGCCAGCATGTGCTGGCGCATCATGAAGATGCCAAAGGCGCTGCCGCCCGCCGGGATAATCAGCCCGATGTACGAGTTCAGCCAGCCCAGGTCCTTGACCAGCACAAAGAGCGGCACAATCATGGCTTCCAGCGGGATCATGAACGTCGCCAGGATGAAACCGAATAGCAGGTTGCGCCCGGGATAGGTGAACTTGGCGAAGCTGTAGCCCGCCAGGGCGGAGGTCAGGACGTTCAGGATGGTGACAATTGTGGCCACAAAGGCGCTGTTGAACAGCCATTTCAGGAACGGCTTCTCCTGCAGGGGCAGGATGTAGTTCTCTACGTGCAGTTGCTCCGGAATCCAGCGGATGGGCAGCTCAAACACCTGGTTGGGCAGCTTGAAGGACGTCGAGAGCATGTAGAACAGCGGGATCATCAGCACAAGCGCTTCAAGCACAATTGCCGCAAAAATGACATTGCGAATGACTTTACGCCGGTCGTGCATGGATCAACTCCCTCACTGGCAGGGTGGGTAACATGAATCGCTTGCCCATCAGCCCTACTCCGACGAGGTGCCGTACAGCTTCGTCTGGGCAAAGGTCAGCGCCAGGATGATCAGGAACAGGACCACCGCCATCGCGGAGGCCCGGCCCATCCGGTTAAAGGCGAACGCCGTCTGGTAGATGGTCAGGGCCATCACCCGCGTGGCCCCTGCCGGCCCGCCCTGGGTCATCACAAATGGCGGGATGAAGATCTTCAGTCCGGTGATGATCGCCACCACGATGGACAGCACCACCGTCGGCCGCAGCAGCGGCAGCGTCACATAGCGGAACTGCTGCCAGCTATTGGCGCCGTCAATCATACTGGCCTCGTAAAAGACACCGGGGATGTTCTGCAGCCCGGCCAGGAAGATCACCATGTAAAACCCGATCTCTTTCCAGATGCTGGGGATGATGATCGCCCACTGCGCGCTATCGCCTACCAGCAGCCAGTTGATCGGAGGAATGCCCGCCTGGCCGATGGTGACGTTGATCAGCCCCTGCAGGTGGAAGAGCAGTTTCCAGACCACGGCCACGATCACCCAGGAGATGACAACCGGGATGAAGTTGACCATGCGCAGCGTACCCCGCAAGGGGATCCGGGAATTAGATCGGAAGAGCGTCGTGTAGGGAAAGAGTGTAGAATAGGGGGGTGTGGGGGG
>CAZGYW010000073.1:5723-8652 GCA_964530495.1 uncultured Anaerolineae bacterium | reverse complement strand
GGTTGAGTGAGGACTGGGTGGGAGAGCTGAGTATAAGGTCGCTGAGTGTGTCGCTGGTTTGCTCGATCTGCTCGACCACCGGGAAGATGCTGTCCACCAGCACGTCGGCCAGCACGTAAAACAGATGGTTGGCGGAGAGCGCCAGGTGGTTCGGGGCGCGCTGGATGCGGCGCAGGGCATCCCCGACCAGCGGCTCCGATCGGGCGTGGACGGTCACCAGGTAGCGCGGGCCGATGAACACATCCAGTTCGCGCGTTTCGGGCTGCTCCCCATCCAGCGTGACCGCGTTGAGGATCACGAAGCGCATGTCCCCGTACGTTTCCGCTTTGGGGCGCTGCTTCTGGTTGCCAGTATCTTCGACGGCCAGCGGGTGGAACTGAAACACGTCATGCATCGCGGCGACATCGGCCTCGCTCGGGCCAATCATGTCCACCCAGAACAGGGCGTGCTCGTCCGCCAGCAGCGCGGGCAATTCGTCCGGCGTCCCCTGGCGGATGCCTTCCGGCTTAAAGACCGTGATCTGCATAGCTGCCCTCCCCCTACACGCTTGCCGGCCGGCGACGCACCCCGGCGTACAGAATGCCCACCGCCAGCAGGGCCAGCGCCGCCCCGAACAGGAACGGCGCGCGCGGCCCGAACCCTTCCCAGCCGCCCAGGCCGCTCCACAGCACGCCCGCGATCAGGCTGGCGGGCAGGGCCATGATGCCCACCGCCGCATGATACACGCCGAAAGCTGTGCCGCGCTTTTCCTCCGGCACCAGGTCGGCCACCAGAGCGCGAGCGTTGCCTTCCACCGCGCCGTAGTAGATGCCGTACAGCGCGTAGAGCGCCCACATCTGCCCGGCGGTTTGCGCCAGGGCGAAGCCCAGGTACAGCAGCCCGTAGATCAGCCAGCCACCGAAGATCAGGCGCGTGCGCCCCACCCGGTCGGAGAGCGCCCCGGCCGGCCCGGAAATGCTCGCGTACACCAGGTTGAAGGTCAGGACCATGCCCAGCACGCCCGCCGCGCTCAACCCACGTTCCTGGGCGCGCAGGATCAGGAAGGCGTCCGCCGAGTTGCCGAGCGTGAACACGATTACCGCCGCCAGGAAGACGTAGAAGCGCCGGTCGAAGCCGCGCAGCGTCAGGCGCGGGGCCGGACGCTGCGTCGTGACCGGGACATCGCGCGCGCCCAGGGCCAGCACGATCACGGCCAGCACCGCCGGGATGATGCTGGCCAGCACCACGATCTGGAACGTCTCGCGGGTCAGCGTCAGCTGCCCGGCCTGCGTGCCCTGGATGATCAGCAGCGCGATCAGGATGCCCAGCGCCGCGCCGAGCGTATCCCCCATGCGGTGCAGGCCGAAGGCCAGCCCCCGGTGCCGCGCGTCTACGCTGTCCGCCACCAGCGCGTCACGCGGGGCGGTGCGGATGCCCTTGCCCACCCGATCCGCGAAGCGCACGCCCAGCACGCCCCACCACGACGTGGCGAAATACAGGAACGGCTTGGCGACGGAGGAGAGGCCATACCCGGCCACGGTCAGCCACTTGCGGGCGCGCAGCCGGTCGGAGAGCCAGCCGGAGAAAATCTTGAGCAGGCTGGCGGTCGTTTCCGCCACACCCTCAATCAGACCGATGACATTGGCCCTGACGCCCAGCACATTCGCCAGGAAAAGCGGCAGCAGGTTGACCAGCATCTCGCTGGAGACATCGGTCAGGAAGCTGGTGAAGGTGACCACCCACACATTGCGCGGCAGGCTGCGCCAGGCGGGGGTGCTTGCGGCAGGTTCGGCGGCAGGAATTTCGGCCATTGGGGCGGCGCTTGTTTCCCTTTCGGAACGAAGACAGAAGACAATTATTCACAGTTCAGCGTCAATCACTGCCGGGCAGGCTGCCCCGGATGCAATGAGGCACGGATTCACGCTAATAAAACACGGATCAGCACGGATTACTTGAGTTCGCCTGGCCAGTGCCCCGATTCCATTCGAAACATAGTCACAGCAGGGTGGAATAGACTGCTCTGATTATCTACGAGAATCCGTGAAACATCCGTGAGAATCCGTGCCCCATCCCCTGTTTTCCAACCCGGTCGTGGAGCGCTTACCCTGACTCACTGCCGGGCGGGCTGCTCCCCGGCCGCGAACAGGCCGCGCAGATCGGCATGCACCGCGCCGTCGTGAATCACCATGACCGCATCCCCGGCCGCCAGCGCGGTATCCCCATGCGGCACGATCAGGCGCTCCTGGCGCCGGATCGCCACCACCGCGCTGTCCGGCGGCCAGGCGATCTCGCGGATGCGCCGGCCAACCAGGGTCGAGCGGCCGGGGATGACAAACTCGGAGACGTGCCCGCCGGTCAGCGTATTGAGCCGCACCTGCTCCGCCACGCGCTGATCCTCGCGCTTGCGGGCAATCGCCACATGGTAGGCGCGCACCAGGCCGGGGCGGTCGATAAGGCCGATGACCTCCCGCGTGCCGCGTTCGACAACCGGCACATGCCCGATGTCCCGCCCGCTCATGATGCGGATCGCTTCCCACACCCACTGCTCCGGGAAGACGGTCGCCACGTCGCCGGAGCAAATCTCGCCCACGTTCGGGGCGGGGTCCTGCCCGGCGGCGTAGGCCCCCTGCAGATCGCTGAGGGTGACCACTCCGCACAGCAGCCCTTCCCCGTCCAGCACACACAGCGCCTTGGTGTGCTGCTGGCGCAGCGCATCGCGCAGTTCAA
This sequence comes from uncultured Anaerolineae bacterium, assembly GCA_964530495.1. GTDB lineage: Bacteria > Chloroflexota > Anaerolineae > Aggregatilineales > Ch27 > CAZGYW01. The sequence goes on along the minus strand of CAZGYW010000073.1, from coordinate 5,946 downwards.
CCAGGCTGGCGGCGGCAGGAATGGTCGGCGCGGGGGCGCGCATCGCCTCCCTGGCCGTCACGCCCTGCATCAGGTCGGTATCGCGGCCCTGCGGCAGGTGGACGCCGCGCCGCGCCAGGCTGCGGGTGTAGATGCTGTGCGGCTCCAGGCGCTCGGCCACGTAAACACAGGCCACGGTTGTGAGCATCATGGGCAGGATCAGGCGGTAGTCGTTGGTCAGCTC
>CAZGYW010000073.1:0-5623 GCA_964530495.1 uncultured Anaerolineae bacterium | reverse complement strand
CTGAGCACGGCGCTCATCGACTCCCGTCCGATGCCCATGATCTGCGGCAGGAAGATGCCCACCGCGCCGACGATGGCGCCGGCCAGCGCCGTGCGGGCCGGGCCGGGTAGCCCGCCCAGGCGCTGCCACAGGCCATGCTGCCACTCGATGGCGCGCACGAAGACCACGGAAACCAGGGCCAGGATCAGACCCAGGGGCAGGAACAGGGGGATTTCCAGCGGGCTGCCGAGCGAATAGTTGAACGGCCCCATCTCCGCGCCGGGCTGGATCGCCTCTGTGATTGCGGAGGACATCACCGCAGCCAGGACGATGATCCCGAAGGAGCGTGTTTCAAACGCGCCGTTGAGGATGACCTCCAGGGCGAAGAACACCCCGGCGACCGGGGCGTCAAACGCGGCGGAGATGGCGCTGGCCGCGCCCGCCGCCACCAGCAGGCGCTGCTGCTCCTCGGTGACGTGCAGCCGGTGCCCGAACCACGATCCCAGGTTGGCCCCGATCTGGACGCTGGGGTCTTCCGGCCCCACGGATGCGCCCGCCCCCAGCGAGAGCGCCGAAGCCAACCCCTTGAACGGCATCCGGCGGTAGGGCAGCCGCCCGCCCGCCAGCGCGACCGCCTCCATGATGCCCGCCACGCCGTGGTGGCGCTCCTCCCCGACGAAGCGCGCCATGATCCAGCCGACGAGCGCCCCGGCGGCGGCCAGCGCCAGCACGATCGCCAGCGCCCCCAGCGCGGGGGAAAGCGCCGCCTGCAGCCGGACGGTCAAGTCATGGAAGAAGTCGATCCCGGCCCGGAACAGCCACACGCTCAACCCGGTCGCCAGGCCAAGCGCGGTCGCCAGCGCGAGTAGCAGCGCGTTCTCGGAAGTCCGCAGGCGGCCCGCCAGGCGGGTCAGCCAGTAGGGAGTGATGATCTGATTCCAGGACCGCATCGCGCCGTTTGTCCCCCGGACAGTGCTTCGATCTCACCACTACGCGCAGGAGCCGCTTATCCCCGCCTGCAACTCAAAACTCAACATTCACCACTCAAAACTGCTTCACTCCACCGCCTGGATCACCCCGCCATCCACCGGCTCGTAGACGATCACGCTCGCCCCGGCCGCCACCACAAACTGCGTTCCATCCGGGCGGAATTCCAGGCTGTGAGCATCCTCCGGAAGCTGGATCACGCGCGCGGCGGAGTAGTTGCCTTCCGCCAGGGTCCAGACCTCCATCAGCCGCCGGGAGATCAGGGCGCCGCGCGTCCCATCCGGGCTGAGCGCCACCTGGCGCGGGTCCTGCCCGTCCAGCGTGGAGCGCAGGGTGAAGCCCAGCCCCAGCGGGTCGCCATCCCACAGCCAGAAGCGGTCGCTGAAGCCCGCCATCCACTGTCCATTCCCCGACCAGCTCACATCCCCGAACAGGCCGGCGCTCAGGAAATCGTTGCGGATGAGGTCGAAGCGGCAGCCCGCCCCGTCCGTCTCGCAACTGCGCTGAGCGAACACGTCATTGATCAGCACGTAGCGGTCATCCGGGCTGAAGGCGGCGCGCACCACACCCCATCCCGGCCACCAGTACGGCGCGTTCACGGGCGGCGCGGCGGTCGTCAGGCTCCACAGGGTGGCGGTCGCGCCATCGGAGGTCGGCCCCAGCACCAGCCAGGCGCCATCCGGCGCGGCGGCGGCCCAGGCCGGGTCGTAGGGGGCGCTGGCGAGTGAAGTTCGCAGCGCGCCGGTAGTCGCGTCCACCACGCGGATACCGTCCGCGGCCCAGGTCACGGCGTGCAGTGCCCCGCCGATCTTCACGAAGTCGATCACCGGGCCACTGCCGAGCGTGTTCTGGAGGGTGTACCCGGCTGTTTCATACAGGCGGAGGCCCGCGCCATCGCCCACCGCCAGCAGCGCGCCGTCCGGCGTGTAGGCCGCGCGCTTGACGACCGCGGGCGGCGTCAGCGGGCGGGGTGTGGGGATGGGCGTGATCTCCGGCGGGGCGATCAGCGGCGGCGCGGCGGGTGCCGCCAGCAGGGGGCTGGCGTAGTCAATCGCGGGCGGCGGGTTGGCGGGGTCGATCAGCAGGTAGCGCCCACCGGTAGCTTCCACCGTCCAGCCGGTGCGACCGGCCACCTGCACCTGCCACCAGCGATGCTCCGCGGCGCAGGTTGGCCCGCCGACCACGCTGATGGCCTGATCCTGGTAGACCATCTCCTGAAACAGGCTCTCGGCATCCGGCGCGGCGCGCAGCCGGACCGGGTGGCCCTGGTCAGCGGCGCGGGCGGTCGCTCCCACGCGCAGGTAGCTGAGCGCGGTCTCGCCGGGGCAGGCGGCATCCACATTCTCCGCGCCCGGCGCGGCGGTGGGCACGGCGGCGGTCGGCAGGGGTGTATTGGTGGCGAAGGCCGGGGTCGGCGCGGGCGCGGCAGCGGGCGCCAGGTAGTAGGCATCCGCCAGCCCTTCCGCTGACCAGCCTTCCGCGCCGGTAGTCGGGACGGACAGCCGCCACCACTGGAAGCCGTCATTGCAGGCCGGGCCATCCAGCACCTGGACGACCGTCCCGGCAGGCAGGGTGACCACTTCGGCGCCGGTAGTGCGCGGCTCGGCGCGCAGGCGGAGCGCGGCCGCAGGCGTGTTATTCACGGCGGCGGTCACGGCAGCCCAGCCGCCAATCGCCAGCCGGGTCGAGGGCGCGGCGTCACAGATGCCGGCCTGGGCCGCCACCGGGAAGAGGCCACCCGCGATCAGCAGGGCGAGCAGCAGGCCGGCGGCGCTGAGGGTCAGGCGCTTGTCATGAGCAGGCATGGTTCGTTTCCTCTTACGACAGCAGTTGCCCCTCATTGTAACACCCGGCGGCGGGCGGCGGACAACGTCGCACTCCGGGGCCATGGATGCGTTGCGCGGGCGCTGCGCCCTGGCGTTGGTTCTGGGTGGATAAACGGTGGCAGGGGATGGTTGGTCAGGTTGTAAAGAGGAGAGGGCGCACTCACTACTCCGGCGGCACGATGCGCTCAAGCTGGGCGACCAGCGCCGGAATATCCTGCTGGATCACATCCCAGACAACCGGAAGCCTGACATCAAAATATTCGTGGATCATGCGGTTGCGCATCCCCGCGATCTGCCGCCACGCGATCTCCGGGTAGCGGCTCCGGCTTTCTTCCGTGATTAGCCGCGCCGCTTCGCCAATCACCTGCAGCTCACGGATGACCGCGCTCTGGACCAGCCGATTGGCAAAGAATGCCTCCTGCCCCATGCCGGCGGTGAATTCCAGCACGGTCTGTCCGGCCAGCAGCATATCCAGCATCAGCACCATGTCATGCCGCATAAATCACTTCCGCAGAGTCGAGGATCATCCGCCGCCGCAGGTAGTTGCGGCTGACTTCTACCGCGTCCCGATCGATGAGGTCGACCTTGCGCCCGAAGATCGCTTCCAGTTCGTCGCCCATCGTGACGAGATCAGCCAGGGTGTAGCGCGTTCCAGGACTGAAGCGCACCAGTACATCCACATCACTTTCCGGGCCAAAGTCCTCCCGCAGCACTGACCCGAACAGCGCAAACTGGACCACGTCCCAGCGTCGGCAAAACGCCGCAATCGCTTCATGCGGGATGGGCACCTGAGGTTGTCCGCTCATAAATCACGCTCCATACACACCGGGCGGTTGCCGGGTCGATACCCTCATTATAGTCCACCACCCCGGCCGGATCGATTCCCCGCTCCGTCCGGTTGCGGAAACGCGGGCGATTCCGTAATATTGGCCGTTCGTGGGGCGGCGGAGCGGCCTCCAGCACATCCCGGGGAGGGAAGCGGTATGGCAGAAGTCGGACGCGTTGCGCTGATGTTGGCCCTCGTGATGGGGGGATTCCTGCTCATTACCGGGTGGGGGCTGGGCCGCCTGCTGCGCCCGCCGGCGCGGCGTCTGCTGATCGGCCTGACCCTGGCCGCCGCCGCGATCATCGGGATGCACCTGATTCTGCAGGGCGAGCCGACGTTCTGGGGCTGGTTCTTCCACCCCAGCTCGGAGCTGGCCGCCGGCGCGATCTTCTCCTCCACCCAGTACGTGGTCGTGACCCTGCTCGCCCTGCTGATCGGCCTCTTTGGCACCTGGGACAGGGGCTGGAAGCGCCTCTACTGGCTGATCATGGCCGGGCTGTTCGCCTTCCTGCTTGTGGACGAGTACTTCTCCCTGCATGAAACCGTCCTGCTGTGGCGCTACATGTACCCGCTGGCGGGGGCCAGCATCGTACTCCTGACGGTTGTGGCGTGGTGGATCAGCTTCCGCAGGGACTGGCCGCTGGCCCTGCTGATCCTGGCCGGGCTGGGGATCATGGGCTTTTCCGGCGTGGCGCTGGACGCCTTCTCCAACGAGGAATACCTGCGCCTGGGGTCGTACGAGGCGACATGGTTCGCCTGCCGCCGGGAGTTCCTGGGCGTCCCCTGCCAGAGCTATGGCTTCGCGGAAGAGTTCCTGGAGATGGCCGGGGTCGCCCTGATCCTGGCCGCCCTCTATTCCTACCTGCTGGGCCGCGTACCGAAAGCGCGGCAGGCGCACCTGCGGCGCGTGCTGGTTGGCGGGGTGGCGCTGTGGCTGGTCTGGGCCGTGAGCAACGTGCTGGTCATCCCCACCATCGAGCAGGTTCTGCTGGCGGAGCGCTTCCCGCTGGTCTACGCGGACGAGGACCTCCAGTTCCTGGGCTACACCCATCCCACGTCGCTGGCTGCCCCCGGCGACACGGTAACTCTGACGCTCTACTACCGCGCCCGGCGCCCGCTGACCGAGGATTACCATGTGTCGGTGCACGCCGTCACCCGCGATGACAGCGAGTCCGTCGCGCAGTATGACGTGCAGCTTGGCGAATGGAAGTATCCCAGCACGGCCTGGATTCCGGGCTTCGCCGTCCGCAACCGGATTTCCCTGGAACTGCCGGACGACCTGCCAACCGACCCGACCAGCTACCGGATCACCGCCCGGGTGTGGAGCACCGAAACTCCGGCCAGGACGCTGGAGCTTTCGCAATTGGACGGGCTGCCGATCACGGAGTCCGCGCGCCAGCTTGTCACCCCGGACACGGTCGTGCTTTTCGGGCAGCCGGTGATGGTGGTGGAGGCTGTGCCGCCCGCGCCGCAGGCGGCCGACTACCGCTTCCCCGGCGATTTCCGGCTGGCCGGCTATGACCTGCCCGCTGCAGGGGCGGCGGGCCAGCCGCTGCCCGTGGCCTTCTGGTGGCAGACCGGGGCGCGCGTGAACATCCCCACCGAGAACATCCACTTCGTGCACTTCTTCCACGAAAACGGGGAAGCCTACTGGGTGTACGACAGGGCGCCGTTCGACGACCGCTTCCCGACCGCCGACTGGCCGCCGAACGTGAGCGTGGTCGATCGCTTCGCCATCCCGCTGCCGGAAGACCTGCTGCCAGGGGTGTACACCGTGCGCAGCGGCATGTACGAGCCGAACAACCGCGACCGCCTGGCGGTGACGGACAGCAGCGGCGTGGTGGCGACCGATCTGTCGGTCGTGCTGGGGACGGTCACGATCGCAGCGGCGGGAGAGTAACGGGCAGCGGCCAGCGTTCGGGCCTGCGGCCCGGCCGCAGGCGGTCAGCAGTCAGCGAACCCGATGTGCAAGTTTTCTCCTGAAAAGTGCATGCTGCAGCAGTCC
>CAZGYW010000072.1:0-8675 GCA_964530495.1 uncultured Anaerolineae bacterium | reverse complement strand
ACTGCCGCAGCGGAAGCCCGAGCTGCTCGGCAACCTCCCGCAGCTTGGCGTCAAACTCGGGAATGGTGAGGCCTGACGCATCGTCGCTGACACCGGTCAGCAGCGGCGCAAACACCGCAACGGACTCCGGGCTGACCCCAATCAGAGCCCGCACCCGGAGTGCGCGCTGCCCCTGCTCGCGCAGCGCGATCAGTCCCGCATCGCCGGCCAGCATCGTCATCGACGAGCGCAGAATCAGGCGCAGAACCTCACCCAGATCAAGCTGGGCGGTCATGGCTCGGCTAATTTCCAGCAGGAAGTCCCGCTGGCGGACGCGGTAGTCAGGTAGTAAGAACATACCCGCATTCTAGCATGGGCAAATTGGACACGTCAGCACCGAAAATCGTTTCTTGCGCACTTCTAATGTGTGACCCGTCCAACAAAAAAGCGGGGATGCGCTCGCGCCCATCCCCGCAGGAACCGCAGTATCCGGAATACCCCTAAAGCAGGTCGGCCTCCGCCTTGCTGAGCGCTCGCTCGAACATCAGCAGTGCCTCATCTGCCAACTCTCTGGAGAGGTTGAGCGGCGGCATAAAGCGCAGCGAGTTCTCCCCCGCCCCCAGCATAAGCAAGCCTTCGTTGTAGCCATGCAGCAGAGCCGCATGCAGCAGATCGGGCGCAGGCTTCCTGGACGCACGATCGTGCACCAGCTCGATGCCGATCATCATCCCCTTGCCCCGCACCTGTCCGATGCTCGGATGGCGCGGCGCCATCTCCTCCAGCGCATCCATCAGGTACTGCCCGGTCTCGGCCGCGTTCTGCATAAAGCCGTTCTCAATCAGATCAATGGTCGCCAGCGCCGCCGCGCAGGCCAGCGGATTGCCGCCATACGTGCTGCCCTGGGCCCCCCGGCCCCAGGTCATCACGCTCTTGCGCGCGATCACGGCGCCAAGCGGCATTCCGCTGGCGATGCCCTTCGCGCTGGCAACAATGTCCGGCTCCACGCCCCAGTGCTCCATGGCCCACCACTTGCCCGTGCGTCCCATGCCGCTCTGGACCTCATCCGCCAGCAGCAGGATGCCATGCCGGTCGCACAGCGCCCGCAGCCCCGCCAGGAAGCTGTCCGGCGGCACGATGTAGCCGCCTTCGCCCTGGATCGGTTCCACCAGAATGCCGGCCACTTCCTCCGCCGGGACGATTGTCTTGAAGATCACGTTTTCCAGGTAGTTCAGCACTGTCTCGCCAACATCCCCATTGCCGTCCGGATGCAGCAGCGGCCGGTACGGGTTGGGATACGGCACATGGGTCACGCCGGGCATCATGGGAAAGTAGTCGGCCCGCTGCTTGTACTTGCTGCTGGTGAACGCCAGTGAGCCCATTGTGCGCCCGTGGAAACCGCCGATGAAGCCGATAAACTGCGCGCGTCCGGTGAAATGCCGGGCCAGCTTGAGCGTCGCTTCCACCGCCTCCGTCCCGGAATTGCACAGGTACACCAGCGCGTCTTCCTCGAAGGGGGCGATCGTATTGAGCTTCTCCGCCAGTTGCATACCCATCGGCTCGTAGAAGTCCGTGCCGGACATATGCAGGTACTTCGCGGCCTGATCCTGAACGGCCTTAACCACCTGGGGGTGGGCGTGCCCGGTAGAGAGCACCGCGATCCCGGTCGTGAAATCAATGAAACGGTTGCCGTCCACATCCCAGACTTCTGCCCCACGCCCGTGATCGATCACGAATGGGTAATCGCGCATGTAGGATGGCGTCATGACCTTCCTGTCACGCGCGATGATCTCCGCGGCCCGGGGGCCGGCCGTCAACTTGATGTCCGACATAGCTTTCTCTCCAGAAAAGAATCCTCGCTCACTGCACTGTTCACCAGCACGGCACATCCAGAACCGCACGGGCAGGAACGCCGCGCCAGTGATGACTACCTCCATACCCCGCGCCACACTCATGTGAGGCATGGCAATGTAACCAGCAGGCTCGCCTCCGCCGTACGTGGCGCAGTCCGGGGTGTCAGAATGCTCTGTTGCTCATGAAGTAGGTTGGGATGAAGAACCCCACCGGACGGGCGAGCCATTCCTGGCCCGCGCGATCTTCCTGCACCGCCCTGCTGTCGGGATTATACCACCAACCTGGCCGCTGGGGGGCCAGTTCTGCAGCGTCGGTGCGGGCATCCACAGCCGACAATCAAGCCCAACTCAGGGCGAAAACGAAGCTACCCTTCAGGCTCAGCCAGGCGGGATAGCGCCGGCCGATCGTGCAGGGTAATGCTGGCGCGCGTCACCTGGAGCAGGCCATCCCGCTGGAGCTGATAGAGCGTGCGGCACACCACTTCAGGAGAGGATGCTACCATTGAGGCAATCTGGTCAAGGGTCAGGTCACGCTGCGCCGACGTCTCCGAGGCGGGGACTCTCTCCAGCAGCAGTTTTGCCAGGCGGCCCGTTACCGGTTGAAAAGCGAGGTCAGCGATCTTCTCGCGCCGCCTGCGGATCAGCCTGACCTGGCGAGCCAACAACGCGCGGATGGCATCCGGATTCTGAAACAGAATCTGCAGGACGGACTCCCCATCCCACTGGAACACAACACTGTCCTGGGCCGCCTGCAACGTGGATGGCATGGGTTCCGCATCAAACAGAGTATGCGCCCAGAACTCCTCCCCCTGCTTCCAGCCAGACACCACATAGCTTCTTCCGTCCGAATAATGGATAACGGACTGCAGTCTGCCCGACCCAATGATCAGCACGTTCCGCCAGTCATCGTCCTGCCAGAAGAGCACTTCATCGCGCCTCAGCACACGTTTAAACGCCAATGAAACCAGTTTCTGCCTCTGAGCATCCGTGAATTTGCCCAGTATTTCGGAATCTTTCAGAAGACATCCCAACTCGTCCATGCATTCGGATCCTCTCATACGTGATCCATTATGTCATCACTTCTTGACTTAAGTCAAAGTACAGGATGGCCACGCGGATATCGTATATGTGAGAGTTGTCACAAACGCACTGATCCTTGGAGTAGACCAGCTATGGAGGCAACATGCTACCCGCAACGTCGCGCAACGCACGTCTGATCGTCGTCGCCCTGGTGGTGATCGCCGCAATCCTGATGATTGCGGTCGTTCCGTTCGTCGGGTTCGAGCCGGTGAACCCGATTGTCCAGGGCCAGCAGGCCCGCATCGAAAGTTTCCGGGCGGAAGGAACCCCGGAGAAAAACGTCCAGGCCGCCCTTCTGGAACTCACCCCCTGGCTTGTCAGCTTCTTCTACCCATTCTGGAGCGTGCTTTCGCTGGTGGCCGGCATCGCGCTGCTGGTCGTCGTCAAGGACCTCTACGAAGGCAAGAAGTGGGCACGCGGAGTGACTCTGCTATGCCTGGCGGTTCCCGCCATGGGCGGCGCCTACATGATCGTCCCGTGGATGAACTTCGTCGGCAGCGTGCAGGGTGGTTTCCCCCCGGCGGTCATCATCATGTCCATCGGCCTGATCCCGTACTTCGCCCTGCTCCTGCTCGAAAAGGGTGACTGGACGCAGAAGATCGTGGACTTCCTTCTCTTCCTGATGCTGGGCGTCTCCTCGGCGGAAGCATTTGCCAACGGTCACGCCGCCTTCCGCATCCTCTACGGTCATCCGCAGCGCCCGCTCTTCGCTCCGGGGATTGCCATCACTTATGTCGGCTGGCTGGTGCTCTGGATCGGCGCCGCGATGACGATTACCGCCATCTACAAGCTGGGCAATCGCAAGCTCTCGGGCTGGTATTACGGCCTGATTGGCGGGCTGGTCACCCTGATCGCCAGCGGTGCCACACACTACGTCCGCCACGCCACAAACGACTACCTCTACGGCGCACTGATGGGCCTGAGCATCGTCGTCATGCTCCTGATCCCGGTCTTCAAGAAGCGCCTTCTGACCGAGTACTCTGCGTAAGCGTATGCCCCCGCAACCCGGAGCCAGCACATACTGGCTCCGGGTTCGTCTTTTGCTAATGACGCACAACTCCGCCCACTGCATCACTCCCACTTACGGCGCGGCCAGGCCCTGTGCGGCCAGAACCGCCGCGCCAATGATGGCCACATCCGCGCCCAGCACGGCCGGCACAATCGCCGCCTGCTCGTGATACGCCGGGTCAATCACCGCCTCACGCGCCGCGCAGCGCATCGGCTCAAACAGTAGCTCGCCCAGGTTACTGACCCCGCCGCCAATCACAAAGATGGTCGGGTTAAAGAGCATCATCAGGTTCGCGATGCCGTATCCCACCAGCCGCCCGGCGCGCGTCACGACTTCCAGCGCCAGGGCATCCCCGGCCTGCGCCGCCTGCCCCACCACCTTGCCCGTGATCGCCTCCAGCTCACCCGCGACCCGCTCCGGAATGATCGACTGCGCGCCAGCCTGGATCCGGCGCCGGGCGTATTCAGCAATGGCGGGCCCGGCGGCCTCTTCCTCCAGGGACGAGAAGCGTTCGTCTTCCACCAGGATCACGGTATGCCCCAGCTCCCCGGCCAGGCCCTTCGCGCCCACGAACAACCGCCCATCAAGAATAATCCCGCACCCGATCCCGGTGCTGACGGTGATGTACACGGCATCCCGATGGCCGCGCGCCGCGCCAAGCTGCACCTCCGCCAGCGCCGCCAGATTGGCGTCATTCTGAATTACGGTGGCGATGTGCGGGAAACGCGCCTGGACGATCCGCCCCAGCGCCACATCGATCCAGCCGGTCAGGTTCGGCGGAGACTTGATCGCTCCCGTCTCCGGGTCGATTGGGCCGGGTGTAGAGATGCCGATCGCGCGGACCGGCTGGTCGCTGCGCGCCACCATCACCCCGATCAAATCGAGGATGCGCGGAATGGTCACGTCAGGGCCTTCCCAGGCGCGCGTCGGCTCTTCCAGGCGATCTAACAGGCGAAACGCGCCATCCAGCAATGCCACGCGAATCAGCGTGCCACCGAGATCGACGCCGATGATCCGGGTTTCCACGGGGTGATCTTCTCCCTGTCAGTAGTGCTCCGCCAGCGGTAGACTGGCCTGCGCAACGCAGAGCATGTTAGAATACCCGGCGGATTGTAACGTGCCTCCATGACGCTGCCTAGAGACGAAGCGACTTCTTATGGCTAAGACCAATATCACGCCGGTGCGCCGCCAGTACCTGGACGTGAAAGCTCAGTATCCGGACACTATCGTGTTCTTTCGGCTGGGCGATTTCTACGAAACCTTTGATGAAGACGCAGAGCTGGCCGCGCGCGAACTGGATCTCGTCCTCACCAGCCGCCCGGTCGCCAAGGATCAGCGTATCCCGATGGCGGGCATTCCCCACCACGCCGCCGAAAACTACGTCGCGCGCCTGATCGAGCGCGGCTACCACGTGGCGATCTGCGAGCAAATCGGCGAAACGCCGATCAATGGCCTCGTCCCGCGTGAAGTCACCCGCGTGATCACGCCTGGCACCGTGGTGGAACCCGGCCTGCTGGCCGAACGGCGCAACAACTACCTGATGGCCGTCTACCCCGAGCGCGACAAGCACGACGAGTGGCACCGCGCCGGGATCGCCTATGTGGACATCACCACCGGCGAGTTTGGCGCCACTCAGATCGCGGATGAGGAAGGCACGCCCGTCCGTGTGATGGAAGAGCTGGCGCGCCTGGCCCCGCGCGAGGTCCTTTTCCCGGCCAGCTGGGTAGAAAAAGGCATCACGCTGCCGGAAGGCTCCCACCTCACGTCCTTCCCGGACTGGCACTTCGAAGCCGGCAACGCCCGCCAGGCACTCCTGCGCCATTTCAATGTACGTGATCTGGAAGGCTTCGACCTGGAAGGCCGCCCGCTGGCCGTCCATGCCGCGGGCGCGGTCCTCCAGTACCTGGGGGAAACCCAGCGCGGCGCGCTCCAGCAGCTCACCAACCTGCGCGTCTACTCCACCGAAGCCTTCATGCTCCTGGACCGGGCCACCCGCCGCAACCTGGAACTGACCGAGACCATCCGCACCGGCCAGGCGCAGGGCAGCCTGCTGGGTGTGCTGGATCGCACCGTCACCGCAATGGGCGGCCGGTTACTGCGGCGCTGGATCACCGAACCACTGCTCGACCTGAACCGCCTGGAGGCGCGTCTGAACGCCGTCGCCGCCTTCCACGCGCACGGCACCATCCGCCAGGAAACTCTGGACACGCTCAAGCAGGTGGCCGATCTGGAGCGGCTGGCCAACCGCGTGCTCACCGGGATCGTCGGCCCGCGCGAGTTGATCGCCCTGCGCGACACCCTGGGCGTCATCCCGGCCCTGCAGGCCCTGATCGCCGGCCAACCGGCCCTCCAGTCGCTGCATGACGCCCTGGACCCGGCTGACGATGTGGCCGAGCTGATCGCCCGCGCCATCGCGGATGACCCGCCCGCCACGCTGAACACCACCGGCGTCATCCGGCGCGGCTACTCCCCGGAACTGGACGGCATCTACACCGCCAGCCGTGACGCGCGCGAGTGGGTTTCCGGCCTGGAAGCCACCGAGCGCGAGCGCACCGGCATCAAGACGCTCAAAGTCGGCTTCAACAAGGTCTTCGGCTACTACATCGAGATCAGCTCCGCGCAGAGCAAGAACGCCCCGGCAGATTACATCCGCAAGCAGACGCTCGTCAATTCAGAGCGTTACATCACGCCGGAGCTTAAGGAATATGAAGCCCTGATCCTGAACGCCGAAGAGCGCATCCACGACGTGGAAGCGCGTCTTTACAAAGACCTGCTGCAGGCCGTCGCCGGGCACGCCTCACGCCTGCTGCGCACCGCCCGCGCCGTGGCCCACATGGATGTTTTCGCTGCGCTGGCGGAGGTTGCCGCCCGCGAGCGCTACACACGCCCGGCCCTCACCGAGGATGACGTGCTGATCATCCGCGAGGGGCGCCACCCGGTTGTGGAGAAGCTGCTCCGCGACGAGCGGTACATCCCTAACGACGTGACGTTTGACGCCGACCAGCGCCTGCACCTGATCACGGGGCCGAATATGTCCGGCAAGAGCACGTACATCCGCCAGGTGGCGCTGATCACGCTCATGGCCCAGATCGGCAGCTTTGTTCCGGCGGAGGAGGCCACCATCGGCCTGGTGGATCGCATCTTCACGCGCATCGGCGCCCAGGACGAAATCCATGCCGGGCAGAGCACGTTCATGGTGGAGATGGTAGAGACAGCCCGCATCCTCTCCGGCGGGACGCGGCGCAGCCTGGTCATCCTGGACGAAGTCGGGCGCGGCACCAGCACCTACGACGGCATGGCCATTGCCCGTGCCGTGGTGGAATACCTGCACAACAACCCGCGCCTGGGCTGCAAGACGCTCTTCGCCACCCATTACCACGAGCTGACCGAGCTGGCCAACATCCTGCCGCGAGTGCGCAACTACAATGTGGCGGTGGCGGAGGAAGGCGACAACGTGGTCTTTCTGCACAAGGTGCTGCCCGGCGGGGCCAACCGTTCCTACGGGATCCACGTGGCCCGCCTGGCCGGCATCCCCAGGGGCGTGATCAACCGCGCCAACGAGATCCTGGCCGAACTGGAAGAAACGGGCAGCGACTTCGCGCTCAAGCGGCCGGAATCCGCCGGGCCGGCCCAGTTGAACCTCTTTTCGCTGGAGCCGCCGGAGGCGCTGAAGGCCCTTCGCGAGCTGAACATCGACGAACTGACCCCGCTGGACGCCATCACACGGCTCTACGAGCTTAAGCGGCTGGCCGCCGAGGAGCAATGACCCGATGCCGAAGTATTCGTATGCCTGTCCGGCCTGTGAGCATACTTTTGAGGTCCGCCTGTCCTACAGCGAGGTAGATGCCGCCCGTCCGGTCTGTCCGGAATGTGGCGGCGCGGACTGCGCGCGCGGCCTGAGCCGCGTCAGCGTCCAGGTCAGCGGCGGCGGCAGTGATTATCGCCTGACCCGCGCTGATCTGGAAACCGCCATCGGCATGAGCGGCGATCACACCCATAGCCACGGCGGGGGCGGCTGCGCCGGCTGCAGCGGCGGCCAGTGCAGCACCTGTAATCACTGACCCCCGGTTATAGGACACAAAAAGAACGCCCTCCAGCATCTCGTGAGGGCGTTCTTATTTTCCGGCTTACGACTGTTAGCGGGCTGCCACAGCGCCTTCTACAACGGGCGCCGCTGCCTGCGTCCGGTGGGCCTGCTCCGTCTCCAGCACGCGCTGCAGGGCGGTGATGCCCACTTCCAGCATCTCCTCGGTCGGTTCGTTGGTCGTCAGCTTCTGCAAAGCCAGGCTCGGCGCCACCATGGCGCGCACCCAGGGCCGATCCATCCGCGCCGCCGTGAATTTGATGTACTCGTAGGCGATCCCGGCGATCACGGGGATCAGGATGATCCGCGAGAGCAGCAGCCACACCAGCGGCGGGCGGCCCAGCAGAGAAAACACCAGGATGCTGATCACCGCCACCACGAGGATGAATCCCGTCCCGCAGCGCGGATGCTCCAGCGGGTACGGCTTGACGCTGGCCGGGGTCAGGGCCGCGCCCGCCTCGTAAGCGTTGATCGTCTTGTGCTCGGCCCCGTGGTACTGGAAGATGCGCGCGATGTCGGCCATGCGCCCAATCGCCCAGATGTACCCGACAATCAGCACCAGGCGGATGACGCCCTCAATGATGTTCGTCAGCAGTTCATTGTGCTCCAGGCTCAGCAGGCGCTCGATGCCCCCCGCTGCCGCTGCGGGCAGCAGGAAGAAAAGCCCGATCCC
>CAZGYW010000071.1:0-8677 GCA_964530495.1 uncultured Anaerolineae bacterium | reverse complement strand
CCGTGGATGCGCTGGCGATGATTGTGCATGAAGATGCTGCGTTCCACAAAGGGCAACGCCTGGTGACGCAACTGCGCAAGCTCATTCCACGCCAGCAGTTCGAAGTCCCGATCCAGGCAGCGGTTGGAAAGAAGATCATCTCCCGCGCGAATGTCAAGGCGGTCCGTAAGGATGTGCTGGCGAAGTGCTATGGCGGTGACATTACCCGCAAGCGCAAGCTGCTGGAAAAGCAGAAGAAGGGCAAGAAGCGGCTCAAGATGATCGGCAACGTGGAAGTGCCACAGGAAGCGTTTATGGCTGTGCTGCGGCTGGACGATGAAGATTAGACGGTGAACGGAAGCCCCTGCCGCAGTTGGCAGGGGCTTTTTTGTCGGATATTGAGTGCCAGACCCTGTTCTAGTCCGCCGGCTGTTGGTTGAGATAGTGCCAGGCCAGCGCCATCCCCCACGTGCTGGCCCAGATCGAGGGGCGGCCCTCCAATTCGCTGAAACGATACAGACGGGTGCGAGGCATTTCCGGCGTGAGCGCCGTGATGATGGTCACGTCCGACCGGGCGATGACGGCAATGCTGAGATCGGCACGCGAGGCATCCCGAATCCGGGTGGCGGCCGCTACTCCCAGCTCTTCAGGCGGAAGTGTCGCGTCAATCCCCCGGGCGGCGCACAACTCTTCCGCGGTTTCGTATGCTTCCGAGCCGGCAATCACCTGTGAACTGCCTTCTACAGCGGCCAGCCGCTCCTGAAGGCGCCCACCGAGGCCGGTCTCGCTGATGGCCAGGCGCAGGCCCAGGCGCTGCAGGTGCTGTACCAGGACTGTTTCCAGCTTGTCCTTGCCGATGCCATAGATGAAGCTTCCCACGCGTTCCCGTACCAGTGCTTCGACACTGGCGATCATCGCATCGGCGGTTGCTTCGTCGTCTGCCTTGGCCGTGATGCGGATGTCGGTCTGGCCGGTGTGCGCGGCGAGGCCAACGGTTGGGTTTGCCAGGGTCATCAGGTCGCCGATCCGGTCGTCAATTGAGCTTTCACCGATGCCGGCCGTACGCAGCACGCGGGCCTTGATGATGCTGTGAAGGTTGAAGCGCCGGCGCAGGTACGGGAGCACGGCGTGGTCCAGCAGGTACTTCATCTCGCTGGGCACGCCAGGCAGGCTGATGACCACACCCCGCTCACTCTCAACAATGAAACAGGGCGCCGTGCCGACAGGATTCTCGATCGGGATTGCCCCCTCCGGGATGAACGCCTGCTGACGGTTGTTCTCGCTCATCTGGCTGCCCAGGCGGCGAAAGCGTTCCGCGATCTGATCCAGCAAATCTGGACTGAATACGAGGGGCCGGCCAGTCGCGCTGGCGACTGCCTGGCGAGTGACATCATCAACGGTGGGGCCCAGCCCGCCGGTGGTGATGATGACATCGGCGCGATTGAGCGCCGCATGGAGGGCTACCACGATGCGCTGCTGATTGTCGCCTACCGTTGTTGTGAAGAACAGGTTGAGGCCAATGTCGCGCAAATTCCGCGCAATGTGCGCGGAGTTGGTATCGACGATCTCGCCCAGCAGCAACTCAGTTCCAATGCTAACGATTTCTGCGTTCATAGTGACTCTGGTGTGGAGGATAGGTCGCAGGCTGCGACAAACGAAAAGGGATGCGCTGAAACCCTATTCTAGGGCTTCGCGTTGCCGCGCGCCAGTCCATTGGCGTATACTACATACATATCGAGTGTTTGCAGGGTGGTGGCATGCAGCTGTTGCGTCAGCAAGGCTGCCCACCGGCTCTGATTTGCCATCCGCATTGGCAGATTGCCGGCACAACGAAATAGTTGCCCTTCATGTGCAGGCTCGGTACGACGGCAGTCGGATTGCGGCCGGCCGAGTCGTCTCGAGTAACCCCCTGGTGTGTCACGCCGACATGGAGCCGGGGAGGGCTTGCTGTGCGTTCAGCAAGAGGGAGAGAGGCATGACAATGGCTATGAGCGATCGTCCGGTACTCACCGTGGAGGAGGGTGAGCACCTGGGGCTGCGCGTCGTCATTGATACCGACAGTTTCCTGATTGGCAGGGGGGAGGAGTGTAACCTCGTCCTCAACGACCGGGCGGTCTCGCGCCAGCATGCGCGCATCTTGCGCGACCACGGGCAGTTTTTCATCGAGGATCTTGAAAGCAAGAACGGTACCTGGGTGAATGGCGAGCAATTGCTCGGTTCACGACCACTCACCGATGGGTGCAAGATTCAGCTGTCCATGACGGTGCGGATGGCATACTCGGAATCCGATGCTACAGTGGAGATGCCATTCGAGACATTCATGCTGCGCGGTCGCCTGACGTTGAACCGGGATGCCCGGCGCGTATTTGTTGGCCAGCAGGAGGTTATCCCGCCGCTGAGCCTGCCTCAGTACCGACTGCTGCAGTTGCTGGTGGATGCTCACGGCGCGGTATGCACCCGCGAGCAGGTCGTGGAAGCCGTCTGGCCGGAGGCGGCGGGCGAAGGCGTAAGCGAGCAGGCGATTGATGCCCTGGTGCGACGGCTGCGCGACCGGATCGGTGAAGTCGATCCTCAGCATCAGTATGTGGTGACCGTGCGCGGGCACGGTTTTCGCCTGGATAATCCGGGCTAGATCGTTTCTCTAGCTGCTGGCCAGCTCCAAATAGTCCATCCGGAGGACCTGCTCCGGTGTGATGCCGAGCAGGGCCATGATCTCGCCGGTCAGGTTGGCCTTGTACTCGGCATCGCGGGCCGACCAGGTGCGGCTCTTGATTTCCAGAAAGTAACCAGCGTTGCGTGGCTCGATCAACTCGTCCAGGTTGATGTAGAACAGCACGCCTTTGTACAGGATGTGCCAGCGCAGCCGGTCCTTTTGAACGGTGTACTGCATGTCCGGCTGGAAGTATTCCTGGTAGAAGCGCAGAGGCCGGTCTGCCGGCGCAATGAACTGGGATCGACTGAGGAGAATGGCGCCGGCGAACTCGCGTTCCTTGGTGGGCAGGGTATAGGTGAGCCGGCTCCGCACCCCGGTGACTTCGCCCCGGGGATTGACCGCATCGTCTTCACGGTAGCGAACGCGACCCTGATCCGGGTCCTGGAAGAGAAAGTACGTGTCGTACTGGCGGTAGTGGGTGTGGCGGACGAGGGCTACGTCCCGGTGCTGGAACAGCCGATCCAGCAGGCCGTCCTGCTCCGCTACCCGTGCCTTGACCTGAATCTCGAAACTTTCCTCGCGCTCCAGCCCGCCTATGGCAACGAGCTTGCTCAGGATATTGCCCTCGCGTGCGATGAGGAAGGCGTCGATCCGGCGCGCATACTCATCAGCAGCGGCGCGGATGGCCTGCTCATCGAGAGTCAGCAGCGCACGGTCGCGCATGAGCCAGCGGCCATCGACCATCACGTTCGTCACGTCGGTGCTCTTGGCCGCGTAGACGATCTGGGAATAGATGGCATTCGGATCGCGGCGGAAGTGAGGGAAGTTGTGCAGCGGTAAGTGATCCAGCGTGATCAGATCGGCGCGCTTGCCGGGTTCCAGGCTGCCGGTCACGTCCCCCAGGAACAGGGCCTCAGCGCCCATGCGCGTGGTCATAGTCAGCGCCTGGCGCGCGGGGAGCGCGGTGGGATCCGCGCTGACGCCTTTAGCGAGGAAGGCGGCCAGGCGCATTTCATCGAACATATCCAGGTCATTGTTGCTGGCTGTGCCGTCGGTGCCGATGCCGACAATCAGGCCGCGATCCAGCATGTCCTTGATCGGGGCCATCCCGCTGGCGAGCTTGAGGTTGCTGGTGGGGTTGTGAGCGACACGCGTGCCGTGCTGGTGCATAATGCGCATCTCGTCGGAATCGACGTGGACGCAGTGGGCGGCGAGCACTTTGGCGGCCAGAAGACCCTGTTTCTCAACGTAAGGCACGACCGGCATGTCATGATCGCGCCGGCTCTCTTCCACCTCCAGGCGCGTTTCGGCGATGTGTGTCAGGAGTGGAACATCATACTCGCGGGCAAGATCAGTGCAGGCTTTGAGGATTTCCGGTGTATTCGTATAGGGCGCATGGGGCGCGACAGCGGGGGTGATCAGCGGGTGGTCTTTCCAGTCTTCGATGAATTGGCGTGTGTAGGCCAGGCTTTCTTCGTAGCTGGCGGCATCCGGTGAGGGGAACTTGAGGATTGACTCACCCAGGACGCCGCGAATCCCGGCTTCGGCCAGCGCACGGGCCACGTCCGCTTCAAAGTAATACATATCCGCCAGGCAGGTGGTGCCACCCCGGATCATTTCGGCAGCAGCCAGCAGCGTGCCGAGATAGCAGAAGTCCGGGCTGACAAACTCGCGCTCGACAGGCATCATATAGCCCATCAGCCACACATCCAGGCGCAGGTCATCCGCCAGACCGCGCAGAAGTGTCATTGGCAGGTGGGTATGCGCATTTATCAGACCTGGCATTATAATCTGCCCGGAGCAATCCAGAACTTCGGCGGCTTCGCAGGTGGCTGCCAGCTCCTCGGCCGGGCCGACCGCCACGATGGCTGAATCGCGGATGGCAATTGCGCCATTGAGAAAAACATCGTAGTTTTGGTTCATGGTGACAACAATGCCACCGGTCAGCAGTCGGTCAACAGGGTTCATGGGTGATTGTCCTCCGTGCAAAGTTGCGTCATTATAGCGCAGCGTTGCGGGATTGAGAAAAGGCCAGCCAACGGTCATGTGGGGCGGTTGACTCTGTCGCAGGGAAGGGATGTACCCGTATGCATCGTCGTGAGTCATTATGGCAGTTCACGTGGGTTGTTGAGGCTGCCCTGATCGGGTGGTTCTTCGTCCAGGCGCTGCGTTACCTGCCGGGGACGCTCTACGCGCACGTGTCCAGTGCGGACATGGTCCTCCGCCTGGGCGTTCCGGGGGACGGATCATTCGCGGTCCTGCCGGAGGTTGCTCAGACAGAGGTCACGGCTGTTGCGGCGGCCGCCCTGGTGCCAGTTCTGGCGTGGTTGCTCGCCCGCCGCCCTGTGGCGCTCGCCATCGGCGCGGCAGCGGTGGCTATCGGACGGGTATTTATGGCGCTGGACGATCCGTTCGTGGCAGTGCTGGGGGCTGCGATCATTGTGGCCGGGGGCGGACTGTACATTGCAGCGACAGCGCGCCAACTCCCGGCTCGGCTGGCGGTGCTGTTCGTGCTCGGTCTGCTCCTTGACCAGGTGGCGCGCGCTTACGGTCAGACGGCCGATCCGACCTGGGGGGAGGCTTTCCTGCCGGTGCAAACGGGCCTCTCGATTTTCCTGTTCGGGGTGGCGCTGGTCCGGGTTCTGTTACGCGGTGAGTCACCCTTCCGGGCACAGCCGTCTTACTCTGGCATCGCGGCCGGAGGCGGCCTGGCCCTGGGCGGTTTGTTCTACCTGCAGGTTGCCGTGCTGGGGACGCCGACTGCTGTTGCGCGGTGGAGCGGGATGGATTATACCGCGATTGCTCCCTGGCTGGCCGCGGCGACCGCACTGACGCTCGTGCCACTGGCCCGTGACATCGGGCGGCGCCTGGTGACGCTGGTGGACGCCCAGTGGCGCGGGTGGTTCTGGCTGATTATCGTGAGTCTGCTGGTGGTTATTGGCAACCGCTTTGATGGAGTGCCGGCGGCTGTTGTGTTGGTACTGGCGCAGTTCATGGTGGTGCTGGCCTTCTGGTGGGTGGCGCGTCCCCTGGCCAAGGAAACACGGGATATGACCGGGCTCAGCCTGGTAATCGCGGTTATCGCCTATGGCCTGCTGTTTGGCGCGGATTTCTTCACCTATGAATATGCCTACGTGCGCGACTTTAGCGGGGGATTGGATTGGCTGAGCCAGGCACTGCGCGCAATGCGCGGTCTGGGGCTGGCGGTTACGCTGGCGGCAGTGGCGTTGAGCATGGTACCGCTGATGAACACCCAGCGGCGGGTTCCCTGGCTGCGTGGCGAGCGCAGCGAGACGCTGGCTGGACTGGCCGCAGTATTCGCCGGTGCGGTAGTGGTGACCCTGGCGGTGCTCCCTCCGGCGTTCAGCGAATCCACCAACCTGCAACGGGTACGGGTGGCAAGTTATAACATCCATGGCGGTTACAGCCTGTATTTCGACAGCACTCTGCCGCAGATCGGCGACACGATCTGGGAGAGCGGGGCGGACGTTGTGCTATTGCAGGAGGTGGACGCCGGCCGCATGGTATCGCTGGGCGTGGATCAGGCGCTATGGCTCGGTCGGCGGCTCGGCATGGCGGTCCGGTTCTTTCCCACCAATGAGCATCTGCAGGGCCTGGCGGTGTTGTCCCGGGTTCCGATCACGCTTGACGAGGGGACGCTCCTGACCAGCCAGGGGATGCAGACCGGCGTCCAACGGGTGCAACTGCGGCCGGATGAGGGTGTGCTGGACGTTTACAATACCTGGCTCGGGCTGCTTTTTGCGCAGGACGCCGAAGTGCTGGATGCCCAGGAGCAGGATCAGACCCGGCAACTGCAGGAAGTGCTGGGCATCGTCAGTATGGATCATCCGGGCGGAGTGGTGGGGCGCGTGGTGCTGGGTGGCACGCTCAACACGACGCCCGATTCGCTGCTTTACCGGCAACTGGTGGAGGTTGGGTTCAGCGATCCGTTTGATGGCCTGCCTGCCGAGCGGGCGGTAACGCTCCTGCGCGGGAATGCGATCACGGCCCGCTTTGACTACCTGTGGCTGCGCAATGTGCTGCCCACCGGGCGGGCCGTGCTGGAAAATGACCCTTCTGATCACCGGCTGGTGGTGGTTGAATTAAATCTCGGGCAGTAGTCAGTTGGTCATTGTGTCCTGAATGCGGCGCAGCGCACGCTGCGCTGCATGCTGGGCTGCGATCTGCTTGCTGCGCCCACTTCCAGTACCGAAGACGGTCTCACCAATCAGCACCTCGATGGTGAACTCCTTCAGGTGGTCCGGGCCAACCGCCTGGACGGTACGGTAGATGGGCGTGATGTTCAACGTCGCCTGGCTCCATTCCTGCAGGAGGCTCTTGGCGTCTTTGTCCGCCGCGGTGGCAATGATCTCGTTAAGGGCCGGCTCAAACAGGGGCAGGACGAACTGACGCACAGCATCCATACCCTGGTCAAGGTAGAGCGCGCCAATCAGGGCCTCGAATGCGCAGCAGAGGTTCGCCTGGCGGTCACGACCGCCGCTCTCTTCCTCGCCTTTGCCCAGGCGCAACGCACCGCCCAGCGAGCAGTAGGCCCCTATGCTGGCCAGCGTTTCGGTGCGCACCAGCCCGGCACGCAGCCGGGTGAGGTAGCCCTCGCTCATCTCAGGAAAGCGGTTGTACAGCCACTCGCCAGTGATAAAGTCCAGCACGGCATCGCCCAGAAATTCCAGCCGTTCGTTATCCTCAATCGCGCCATCCGGGTGTTCATTGATGTACGAACGATGAGTCATGGCCCGCTCAAGCAGCGATGGATCGCTGAATCGCAGGCCGAGGGTTTCCTGAACAGGGTGGGGGCGGGCCTGCGGCCTGCTCATGGCCTGGCCCTCCGGGAGGGAATGGGCCGGGCCAGCCACTTTCTCCCGGGGGACAGGTGACGGGCGGGGCGGCTTGCGCGGCCGATTGGTGAGGCCCTCGATGCCCTGCGCCTTCCAGCGTCGCCACCAGTTGTTGATGGTGCCGGGCGCTGCGGACATCCGCGCTGCTACGTCGTCGATCGTGCCGCCGTCATGCAGCAGCCGGAGGGCAGTGGCCCGGCGCACGACTTCCGGACGGGAGCCATCGGCGATTGCCTTATCGATCTGGCGTAGCTCTTCGCGGCTCATGCGGTGTTTGGTTTTTTGTCTCATATGCTACCGGTGCAGTGTCGCCGGAATCTTTCTCTTGTTAACAATACGGGTGCTGGTTTACCAGTGGATGATTATAGCACCCCCGGCACAAGTTTGTCGGGGGGCGAAGCACTCTGGTATACTCGCAACGTTCTGGCGGATCAAGGAGAAGGTGATCATTGGATTCGTTGCGTAAGGGGTTGCAGAGAACACGCCAGTCGTTTTTTGGGCGGATCGCGCAGTCGCTGGGCGTGACCGAAATTGATGATGAGACGTGGGATGAGGTTGAAGGGCTGCTGATTCAGGCTGATGTCGGGGTCGAGACGACCCTCAACCTGGTTGAGCAACTTAAGGAGCGTGTCAAGCGCGAAGGCGTGATCCGGGCCAGCCAGATGCCAAGCGTGTTACGAGCGGAACTGCGCGAGTTGCTCGCCGATCCGCCGCCGCTGAATATCACCGGGCGTGACCTGTCGGTGATCTTCGTGGTGGGCGTTAACGGCTGCGGCAAGACGACTTCGATCGGCAAGCTTGCTTACGACCTGCGCAAAGATGGGCGCCGCCCGATCCTGGCGGCGGGGGATACGTTCCGCGCCGCGGCAATCGAGCAACTCCAGTTGTGGGGTGAGCGGGCGGGCGTGCCGGTCATCGCGGGGCAGCCGAACTCCGACCCGGGTGCGGTGGTGTATGATGCGGCCCAGGCGGCGCGCGCGCGCGGGAATGACATCCTGATCGTGGATACTGCCGGCCGGCTGCATACCAAGTTCAACCTGATGGAGGAGTTGGCCAAGATCCGGGGCGTGTTGCAGAAAGTCGTACCAGACGCGCCGCACGAGACGCTGCTGGTCCTGGATGGCACAACGGGGCAGAACGCCCTGACGCAGGCACGCCATTTTCAGGAAACGGTGAAGGTGACGGGCAC
>CAZGYW010000070.1:0-8726 GCA_964530495.1 uncultured Anaerolineae bacterium | reverse complement strand
TCCCGCAGAAACTCATCACCGTACAGGTCGGTCCGCCCGTCCACATAGACCGGGATGTCCGGTGCGGCGAACATCAGGTAGCCGCCCCAATTGTAGCTGTTAAACATCAGGCCCTCGGCGGGATGGTCGTTGAGGTAGCTGGCCACCCGCACCGGCAGGTACTCCTCCTGCGCCGCCCGGATGGTGGCCGGGTTGAGCGCGTACCAGACCTTACCGGCCGCGCCCAGTACCACCAGCGCCAGCAGCAGCCAGTTGAGGCGAGCCATGGCTGGCGTTGTGCGCGTGGCTGGGCGCAACTGCCAGCCGCGATCCGCCAGGAACGCTTCCGCGTGACGGACGAGCACCGGCGTCGCCACCACGGCGAACAGGGCGATGTTGCGCCCGGCGGTCAGCGCCAGGAAGGCCGTGCCCGTGATCAGGGCCAGGTCCGTCCAGTCGATCCGTTCTTTGCTCAGGCCCGCCATCCCCAGCGCGCCCAGCAGCAGGAAGATGAACGGCCAGGTATGGCGCTCGTGGAAATTGGGCGCCGCCCATTCCTGGATGAAGTCCTGCAGCACGCCGATGTTGACCGTGGCGAACGGCACCTTGAGCATGTCCAGCCCGAACGGGTTGATGACCAGGGCCGCCACGGACAGCGTCATAACCAGCGCCAGCCGGCCAATCCCGTGCCAGCCGAGTGACACCTCCTTCCGCGGGCCGAAGAGCTGCGCCGCCACCTCCCCGGCGATCACACCCGCCATGAGGATGAACGCGATTGCGAACCCGGCGTGCAGGTTGCCCCAGACCAGCACCACCGCCGGAATGGCCCACAGCGCGCGGCGATCTTTGTCCCACTTGAAACGCATCAGGAGGTAGTAGACAACGGTACTCAGGAAGAAGGTGAACATCTGCGGGCGCGGCGACCAGAACACGGCCGCCGCGGCGGCCCCCAGCACCATGGCGAACGCCCTGACGATGGTGCTGCCGCGGCTGGCGGCATAAACAAAGGCCATGCCGCCGGTCGCCAGCGCCGCCGTGAGCAGCGCCAGTCCCACGTTGCCGCCATCGCCGGGCACGCCCTGACCGCCCGCAGCGCGATACACCAGGTACAGGATCACCTGCGATCCCCAGCTATGGTTGGTCCAGGGCTCACCCGTGCGGGTATGGGAAAACAGGTCGGTGCGCACCACCGTCCGGTTCTGAATCTGGTATTCACCGCTACGCAGGTGCCACCAGGTGTCTGTGTCGACCGGCGTGCGCGCCGCCATCGCGAACAGGAGCACGAACAGGATCGCCGCCGTCAGTCGCTGGACTGTCAGTTGCCGCCACATAGCCCGCCGATTCCTTCCCACAGAGCGCCACCGCGCAGTGTAGCACAGCCCTGTGAACAGGCCAAAACGCCTGCTAAGACGTGAGGTAACCGCTGTTCGACAAAGGGTATGGCAGGAAAGGCGGGCTCTCGTACGGAACATGCTCCCACATGCGGGAGTCCAGGGTGCGCGCCAGGATCATGGCGCGCCGCGCTTCTTCCGGGCGTTTGAGTTGCCACAGGCACAGACACTGGTTCCACCATGCCACCGCCAGGCGATTATCCAGGTCGAGCGCCCGTTCAAAGGTGCGCACTGCCAGGTGGTGCCGTCCCTGCCCGGCCAGGGCTGCCCCAAAGAGGAACAGGCTGATCGCCGTCTCGCGCCCAATGGCGTGTGCCTTCTGCACGGCGTGCAGCGCCTGGTCAAAGACAGCGTGCCGCAGCGCGGCCTCCGCCAGGGTTAGCCATGATTGCTGATCGTCCGGGTCAAGCCGTGCCACCTGCTCCGCGGCAGCCAGGGCGCCGGCCGTCTCCCCGGTCACAGTGCAGGTAGTGGCCAGGACCTGCCAGCCTTCCAGGTTATCCGGGCGCGCTTCCAGCCCTTGGCGCAGGTGGCGACGCGCCATGCGTGGCTTATCCAGGTATGCCAGCAACACCCCCAGCGCGATGGCGTGCGCCGGATCTTCGGTATGCCTGCGCCGCAAAATCGCCACCGGGATTTGCGGCCCATGCGCAGCGGTGCCCCGGAAGCCTGTGGCATTTTCCAGATAGCGCAGCCAGGCCGCGTACAGATGCTTGGCCACCACATAGTTGCCCACCCGGGCGGCTACTTCGCAGGCCAGCACGACAAGGTTGATTGGCAATACCGGCCCCTGCGCATCCAGCGCTTCAAGGAGCATCGCCAGGGCATCCGCGCCAAATCCAACTTTGAGCAAATCGGCGCTGTGAATCTCTACCTCGTCCATATAGTCCAACGCCAGCGCGCATTCCATGCCCAGCAGCAGCGCCTCGCGGTATTCCGGCGCCTCCCGCGGGACGGCCGCCGAAAGCAGGAGCGCATGACGCGGATTGTCATTGGCACGCGCCAGTTGCGCGCGCAGCAGTAGCAGTCCAGGGGCCTTGTTGCCAACCAACCGCTCCCAGGTGCCGGCCAGTTCGGAGGCACGGCTGTACTGCTTCATCTGCATCAGCGCAGCGGCTTCCTGCGCATAGACTCGTTCGTCATCCGGGTTCAACTGCCGCGCTTTGTACGCTGAGTAATAGGCCAGCTCTGACCACCCAAGCCGGTTGAGCAGTTCGGCCCGGTAGCGCCAGGCATCCTGCAGGAAGGGGTTGAGCCGCACCGCCTGGTCCAGATATCCATGGGCCTCATCAAGCCGCCCCAGCTCAGCCAGGGTCAGGCCCTTATTCATCAGCACTACCGGGCTGTCAGGCGCAGCCAGAAGTGACCGGTCGAAGCTCGCCAGGGCTTCCGAGAAGCGGTCCAGTTCGGCCAGCGCCACGCCCCGGTTGGCCCAGGCCAGCGCATGCCGTGCGTCCAGGCGCAGTACCTCATCGAAGCACGTCAGCGCCTGGCTGTGCTTGCCCAGGCTGAAAAAGGCCGCGCCACGTTCGTTCATCTCCTCCAGCGTAAGCTGGTCGGTCGTGGCCAGCTTGACCACCCGGCGGTAATCCTTTTGCAGGATCCGCGTGAGTTCCTGCTCCACCTCGGCGAAATTCTGAAAGCGATCAGCCGGGTGTTTTTCCATACAACGCGCCACAAAGCTGTCAACCGCAGGCAGGACATCCGGGCGCAGGGCGCTGGGTGGCACGGGTGTGTGGTTGAGGTGCTGGTTGCGCAGCTCGGCGCGCGTCTTGCCGTAAAATGGCCGGATGCGCGTCAGCATTTCGTAGAGCATCACGCCGAACGAGTACACGTCCGAGCGGATATCCGCTTCGCCGGCATTACGCCACTGCTCCGGCGACATGTAGTCCTTGGTTCCCATCCCGCGCCCGTCCGCCGTCGTCAGCGGGCCAAGCAGCCGGGAGGATGACGGTTCCTCGTACGAACTCTCGCTGACTTCATCCGGCTCCGGCCCGGCAAAGAGCTTCACCAGGCCGAAATCGGTCACCTTGGCGACTCGGTTCGCCGTCATCAGAATGTTATCCGGCTTGAGGTCCCGGTGCGCGGTAACCCCTTTGCTGCTGGCGTAGCGCATCCCGCGCGCGACCTCGATGGTAAGCTCCAGGATGTCGGGTACTTCAAGCTCTTCATGGCTGAACAGGTCGCGCAGACTGCCACCGGAGACGTACTCCAGCATCAGGTGGGGCCGGCCATCCAGCAGCTCAAACCCGCGCGCCTGGACGACATTGGGATGTTTGCCCAGCATAATCCACGCTTCGACTTCACGCCGGAAGCGCGCAACCAGCTCCGGATGTACCACCAGCTGATCGCGAATCGTCTTGACCACGAACGGATCGCCGGTGTCCACGTCCGTGACGATGTACACGATCCCCATGCCGCCAGCGAGGATATCCTCCACCTGGAAGGCACGTGCGCTGTGCTGGTAGGCGACCCGCTCGCCAATCTGCCAGCGGGCGACGATCATCCGGGGCTGCTGATTTGCCGCTGACGGACGTGTGGAAAGCGAGGTCTGGCCGCTCAGGACGAAACGCCTGGGACGCGTAAATGTACTGGTAGGTGGTTTCTGGCCTAGACGCAATTCACCCACAACTACGATCCTGTATCCTCTTGAACGCGTGAACGCCCTATACCCCCCCAGGTGGGCGCAATCGCCGTAACCGACACCTGATCAGGATAGCACACCCTTCAATCGGCCTGGCAGGCGGCGGTTAGTGCATATACCCATCATAATATAGCGGAGTGGCAGGGATCACCACTGACGGTGTGAAAACCACATGAATTCCCCATTACACGGTTCTCTGAACTCGCTTCTTAATTACGAAGCTTCGGAAACCGCACTTGACAGCAAGCACATTTTTGCATAGAATGTCAGTTTGCAGTTTTTCAACTCTACCCCTCGTAAACGTTGTTCTGGCGACAACGGTAATCGGCCACTCTGGATCGCGAACGCATTGCCAATCCTGGGGAAGTCAAACTGTATATTGAGGAGTGCTCATGAGGCGGCGGCTGGATACAAAGAACTACGCGCGGACGCATGATGTTCACGAATTGCCATCCCTGATTGAGGTCCAGTTGTCGTCGTTCAACTGGTTTCTCAGTGAGGGACTCGGGGAACTGTTCGACGAAATCAGCCCAATCGAGAGTTTCAACGGAAATCTGCAACTCTTCTTCCCGGGCAGCAGCCCGGAAGCCGAGCAGTTTGAGCTGAAGTACTGGTTCGAAGAACCCAAGTACGACGAAGAATCCTGCCTGGAGCGCGACATGACCTTTGCCGCGCCCCTGTATATCCGGGTCGCCCTCGTCAACCGCGAAGCCGGTGACGAGGTTACCGTCTCCGACATCTTTATGGGCGATTTCCCATTGATGACCGAAAAAGGCACGTTCATCATCAATGGAACGGAGCGCGTTGTCGTTAGTCAGTTGATCCGCAGCCCCGGCGTCTATTTTGCCGCGGAGGAAGACCGCACCACCGGTCGCTATCTCTCCACCGCCAAGCTGATCCCTGATCGCGGCGCGTGGATGGAATTTGAAACGCGCAAGAGCGACTACCTGACCATCAAGTTCAACCGCAAGCGCACCGTCCCGGTGACCATCCTGTTGCGCGCCCTGGCCGCCGTGGAGGACGGATTCGACCACATCTCCCCGATCAAGACCGGGAGTGACGAAGAACTGCTGGCGATCTACGCCGAAACCGATAACGATTCGGATCACCAGTACCTGCAGGGCACCATGAACATGGAGCCCCAATGGGACATCAAAGAAGGGCAGACCATCGCACAGGCGGCGCTTCTGGAATTCTACAAACGGATGCGTCCCGGCGATCCACCCACCCTGGATAACGCCCGTGAATACCTGCAGAGCCAGCTCTTTGACCAGCGCCGCTATGACCTGGAGCGGGTCGGCCGCTACAAACTGAACCAGCGCTTGCGCCTGGATGACAAGATCATGCGCACCACGCGCATTGTCACCAAGTACGACCTGATTGAGCTGATCCGGCGCATGATCCAGATCAACAACGGCGCGGCCAGCCCGGACGACATCGACCATCTGGGCAACCGCCGGGTCAAGACCGTCGGCGAGCTGATCCAGAACAAGTTGCGCGTCGGCCTGCGCCGGACGGAGCGCGTCGTGCGCGAGCGCATGTCCATCCGCGAAAACGATAACCTCACGCCGGTTACCCTGGTGAACATCCGGCCAATCGTGGCCGCTGTGCGCGAATTCTTCGGCTCCAGCCAGCTCAGCCAGTTCATGGACCAGACCAACCCGCTGGCCGAACTGACCCACAAGCGCACGCTCTCCGCCCTGGGCCCTGGCGGCCTGCGCCGCGAGCGTGCCGGCTTTGACGTCCGCGACGTGCACCACAGCCACTACGGGCGCATCTGCCCCATCGAGACGCCGGAAGGCCCGAACATCGGCCTGATCGGACGCCTGGCCAATTACGCCCGGGTCAACGAATACGGCTTCGTGGAAACACCGTACCGCAAGGTGCTGCGCAGCCTGGCGCTCACTGACGAACGCCTGATCGGGCGGCCGCTGAGCGAGGATGTCACCCACCCCACCTCGGAAGCGCTTCTGGCCGAAGAAGGCAAGACTGTCGATGCCAAGCTGGTCAAGGCGTTTACGAAAGCGGGTGTGACAGAAGTGCCGGTCGCCCCCTTTGTGAGTGAGCAGGTGCACTACCTATCTGCTGATGAAGAAGACAACTACTTCATCGCACAGGCGAATGCCGTGCTGGATGAAAAAGGCCAGTTCGTCAATCCGCGCGTGGCCGCACGCCACAACCAGAAGTTCCTGCGTGCCGCGATTGACCGGATTGACTACATGGACGTGGCCCCCCGCCAGATCGTCGGCATCAGTGCCTCGCTCATCCCGTTCCTGGAGCATGACGACGCCAACCGCGCCCTGATGGGCTCCAACATGCAGCGCCAGGCCGTCCCCCTGCTCCAGCCGGATGTGCCGATTGTCAGCACCGGCATGGAAGATGAGGCCGCCTACGACAGCGGCCAGGTCCTGGTCTCGGATACCGATGGCGAAGTGACCAGCGTCCAGGGTGACCGGATCGTGCTTAAGACCACCAACGGCGAACGCGTCTTCCGCCTGCGCAAGTACAACCGCTCCAACCAGTCGACCTGTATCGACCAGCGGCCCATCGTTCGCAAGGGCCAGATTGTGCATGCCGGTCAGGTCATTGCTGACAGCTCGTCAACCATCAACGGCAACCTGGCCCTGGGGCATGACGTGCTGTGCGCGTTCCTGAGCTGGGAAGGCGGCAACTACGAGGATGCGCTGCTCGTCAGCGAAGCGCTGATTCGGGATGACAAATTCACGAGCATCCACATCGAAAAGCACGAAATGGAAGCCCGCGATACCAAGCTGGGCCCGGAAGAAATCACCCACGATATCCCCAATGTCGGCGAAGAAGCGCTGAAGAACCTGGATGAGCGCGGCATCGTCCGCATCGGCGCCGAAGTTGGCCCGAACGACATCCTGGTCGGCAAGATCACGCCGAAGGGTGAAAAAGAACTCAGTCCGGAAGAAAAACTCCTGCGCGCCATCTTTGGCGAAAAAGCGCGGGAAGTCAAGGACTCCTCCCTGCGCCTGCCGCACGGTGAAAAGGGCAAGGTCGTTGACGTCAAGATCTTTGACCGCGAAGAGCATCGTGACCTGCCGGCCGGGGTCGACCAGATGGTGCGCGTCAGCGTGGCCCAGCGCCGTAAGCTGATGCAGGGCGACAAGATGGCTGGACGCCACGGCAACAAGGGCGTTATCTCCCGGGTCATCGCGATTGAAGACATGCCTTTCCTGGAGGACGGTACTTCGGTTGATATCATCCTCAATCCGCTGGGCGTGCCCGGCCGTATGAACATCGGCCAGGTGCTGGAAACCCACCTCGGGTGGGCCGCCGAGCGTCTGGGCTTCCGGGCGGTTACCCCGGTATTCGATGGGGCCGAGGAATTCGAAATTGAGGCCGAACTCGGCCGCGCCTGGATGATTGACCTGGCCTGGAAAGTGGTAACGGATCGCGCCTGGGAATGGCTGCACAGCAGCGAGTACGATACCGAATACCTGGAAGATGACGCCGAAGCGCGGCGCATCTACATCGACCACTGGCTGGAGAGCAACACCCTGTACGATCCGGAGATGCTTGCACTCAACGAAGTCTATGCGCGGCGCGCGGTGCTGGCCGAATGGCTGCGTGAACAGGGCTTCAACCCGGAAAAGGCGCTGTTGTTTGACCCGCAGAGTGTCAGCCTCAGCGAACGCGAAGAGCGCGATCTGTACGCGCGTGACATCAGCCTGCGTCTGTGGCTGAAGGCGCATGGCGTGGAAGCGCCGGCCGAGCTGCAAGGGGATGCGCTCAAGAACTTCGTGGACCAGTACATGTTCCAGACAGGCAACGCACCGCCTATCTATGGTAAGGCGTGGTTGTATGACGGCAAGACCGGGGAACGGCTGGACCGGGCTGTGACTGTTGGCTACATCCACATGCTCAAGCTGGCCCACCTGGTCGAGGACAAGGTTCACGCCCGTTCGACCGGCCCGTACAGCCTGGTGACCCAGCAGCCGCTTGGCGGCAAGGCCCAGTTCGGCGGGCAGCGGTTCGGCGAGATGGAAGTGTGGGCGCTGGAAGCCTACGGCGCGGCCCATACCCTGCAGGAAATGCTAACCGTCAAGTCCGATGACGTTCAGGGCCGCGTGAAGACCTACGAGTCAATCGTTAAGGGCGAGCCGATTGAAGAACCGGGTATCCCGGCCAGCTTCCGCGTGCTCGTCAAAGAGCTGCAGAGTCTCGGCCTGGCTGTGGAAGCGATCACCGGGAACGGTGACGTGATCCGGTTTGGCAAAGATGACGAAAAGAACCAGCCACCCAAGCTCACGACCGGACTGATGGGTCTGGGCTATGTAGACGCCGAATAGGCGGCCCCCTGTCGATCATCACACTGCGCCGGCCCTCTCCAGGTCGGCGCAGTTTGCTTAATCCGCCATGAGAGTCAATTCAACCCGTCTGCTGTGTCTAGATGTTGTCCACATTATGTGATATGCTGATCCGCATCGCGCCGCCTGGCTTGTGTACATGGACTGCTCATGACCACGAACGACACCGCCGTCCCGCTGATCCGGGTAACCGGACTCACCAAGACCTATGGCCACGAAGATGGCCGCCTGACCGTGCTCAACGCCGTGGCACTGGATGTCCTGCCTGGCGAGTTCTTCGTCCTGCTGGGCAGCAGCGGCAGCGGCAAGAGCACGCTGCTCAACCTGATCAAGATCGGAAGAGCACACGTCTGAACTCCAGTCACCGCTCATTATCTC
>CAZGYW010000069.1:0-8818 GCA_964530495.1 uncultured Anaerolineae bacterium | reverse complement strand
TGTCCAGCGTGCTCTCCTGCAGGCGATCAAAGGGCAGGTCGTTCGGAGTCTTGAGCGCGGCACGGTCGGTGGGCAGGGTGCGCAGCGGGGTGTAGCGCGTGACCAGCCCGAAGCGCACCGGCGCGGGATCGGGCAGGGCGTCCAGCGCCATCTCCGCGCGCAGGGCGTCCCACACCGCCGCCGGGATCGGCGTGCCATCCACGCCGTAGCGGGCGCTCTCCGGCACGGCGGGGATTCGCGCGCGCACCTCGGCGGCGGGCAGCGCGTCCGGCAGGTCGAGCACCTCCGGGATGCCCTGCGCTTCCGCCACGCGGGCATTGAAGGCCGCAATCTCGGCAGGCGTCATCAGCGGGACATCCGGCTGCAGGGCGCGGGCCAGCCAGTACTCGGCGTCCAGCATTTCCGGTCGGACGTGGGGCAGGAGCAGCATCGGGCATATCCTCTTTTCAGGCGAGGCCAACCGGGCCTCGACTGCACCAATCATAGCCACAACCGGCCGGAAGGGACAAGCGCCGCCGCAGCGCCGGCCTCACCCCCTGGCCCCCTCTCCAATATCTGATGAAGCGGGGAACAGGGGCAGACCGCACAGCCAGTTCGAATCTCAATAAACCTGGATGCGTGCCCCGGCATGCCGGGGAGTCGCAGCGCCACCGCCGGATGGTACAATGGGGGCGAAGGGTATGGCGGCGCGCGCTGCCGCTGCAGGGATTCCTGCGCGGCCGGGGCGCCTGCGCCAGAGCAGTGGAGGGGAACAACAATGCGTCAACGACGCTATGTGCTGGCCGGTCTGGTGCTGCTGGGGCTGCTGAGCGCCCTGTGGGGGACGGTGAGCGCCGCGGAAAGCTACCAGGGTGACCAGTGCGTGATCCCGGCGGGGGAGACGATCGATTCGGATGTCTACGTGATCTGCAACACCCTGACGATCGAGGGCACCGTCCGGGGGGACGTGATCGGCGCGGTGTGGTCGGCCATGATCGCCCCGCAGGGCCAGGTGACGGGCGATATCTGGCTGGTCGGCGGGCAGCTTCAGGTGGAAGGCACGGTCAACGATGATATCCGCTTCGCCGGCGTGGACCTGGACATCAAGCCGGAGGCCCGGCTGCGCAGCCGGTCGGATGTTTCCGCCGCAGCTCTCAACGTCGAAATCTGGGATGGGGCGGCCCTGCCCGGCGACCTGAATTTCTTCGGTTACCAGGCGCTGGTTCTGGGGACGGTCGGCCGGGATGTGAACTTCAATGGCTCGGCCCTGATCATCGGCGGCAGCGTGGACGGCAGTGTCTACGCCAGCGTGGGCAGCGGCGATACCTCGCCGAGCTTCATCCCGTTCCCGTTTCCGTTCACCGTGTCCTTTCAGACCCCCGGCCTGACCGTGCGCAATACCGGCGTGATCGGCGGGAACCTGGAATACAGCGGGGCGCGGCCCGGCAACATCAACGGGCGGACAGCGGGCGAGATCAACTTCACGCTGGATATGCCGCGCCCGGACATCACGCAGGCCGCGCTGGAAGCGGAAGAGACACCCACCACCGGGGACCTTTTCGCCCGCTACCTGCGTAACGTCCTGACCGACGTGCTGGCCCTGATGACGGCCGGCCTGCTGGTGGCCCTGGCGGCCCCGGCCTGGATCCGGGAGCCTTCCCGGCTGGTGACCCGCCACGTGGCTTCCAGCTTCGGATGGGGGCTGATTTTCTCGCTGCTGGCGGTGCCGGTCAGCCTGATCGTGCTGATCGTCAGCATCCTGCTCCTGTTCCTGATCGCCACGGTGACGCTGGGCGGGTTCACGGGGATGGGCCTGGCGATCACGGTGCTGGTCAATACCTTTGTGATCGGCGGGGCGGTTTTCGTGATCATGTTCGTGGCGCGGCTGGTGATCAGCTACCTGATCGGTAACCGCATCGCGCGGCGCTTCATCACGACCGATGACCGGCTGCTCTTCACCCTGATCTCCCTCCTGGTTGGCGCGACGATCTATGCGCTGGTGGCCAACCTGCCGGTGCCCATGATCGGGCTGACGATCAACGCGATTGGCATCTTCCTGGGGCTGGGCGCGCTGGCGCTGCATGCCCGCACCCTGTACCAGCGCACCATGCGCGTCTACCCGATGACCCTGCCCGCCCGCCTGCCTGCCGCGCCGCCCGCGCTGGAGGCGCTGCGCGGCAACGCGCCGGAGCCGCCACCGGACAGCGCCGAGCATCCCGCGCCCGGAACGGCCAACCTGCCGGAAGGCTTCACCTGGTGGTCCGGGAAGGGCCGGTGACCACGCATCACACTCACCGCACAGCGCCGGATCGATCCGGCGCTGTTTTTTCGCCGGGGCTCCGGCAGTGCAACCGGGTGGGTCGCCCTGCGTATAGATCAGTAGCAGAGGATCATGAGGCAGCAAGTAACCTTATCGCTGGGAGGTCAGGGTGATGGATCAGACACGGTCAACAACAGGCAGCCGGGTGGTGGCGCTGGTGATAATTGCGGCGGGGGTATTCTTCCTGCTGGCCCAGTTCGGATTCTTTTCGTTCAACCTGCTGGGCTTCCTGTGGCCGTTCTTCATCATCGTGCCGGGGCTGGCCTTTCTGTACCCGGCCCTGACGGGCGGCCGGGATGCCGCGCCGCTGGCCATTCCGGGCGCGATCATCACCGGCACAGGGGCGATTCTGCTCTACCAGAACATCACCGGCCACTGGGATAGCTGGGCCTACATCTGGACGCTCTATCCGGTCTTCCTGGGCATCGGGATGATTCTGATGGGCCGCCGCGCCGGCGACCGCAAGGCGGACGCTACCGGGCGCGGGTTCGTGCGCTGGGGACTGATCGCCTTCCTGCTGCTGGCCGCGTTCTTTGAGCTGTTTGTGCTGAACAACCTGGGGCTGGGCCGCTACCTGCTGCCGCTGGCCCTGATTCTGTTCGGGGCGTGGATGCTGCGCGGCGGGCGGCGCAGCCGGGACGCTGACTTCGACCTCGGCTCGACGCCGATCAAGCCCAAGCGCACCTCGGCCAGCGACGAACTGCGCCGCCGGATCGACATCGCCCTGGCGGAAGACGACGAGATCAAACCGGAATAGCGGGTAGCAATCAGCGGTCAGCTTTCGGGCCCGCGGCCCGGCCGCAAGCGGTCAGCTGAAGACAACAACAAGAAGCGGATGGCGATCAGGCTCCCTGTAACCTGGCCGCCATCTGCTTTTTGTAGTTTTTTCAAGCTGATCGCTGATTGCTGAAAGCTGACCGCTGACCGCTACCCCACGAAGATCGGATTGCTGAAGATCCAGCCCCGCAGGCGGCCTTTGTAGCGCTTCCACACTTCAACACGATACGCTCCGGGCCGCTCTGGCCGGTAGGTGAGCATCGGGCCGCTGGCCTGCGCCACCATCTCGCCGTTGCGGATCAGGCGCAGCTTCGCCCCCGCCGGGACGGTGGCGCGCAACTGGGCCACCTCCGCCAGCGGGACGGCATCGCCCATCATCGCGGTCAGGCGCGCGCCCTGCAGCGCCTCAAACCGGAAGCCGCGCGGATCGCCGGGCAGCCCGTAACCGACGAAAGCGTGCCCGCGGGCCAGCGCCGCGTAGATCGCGCGCCCGGCCGCTTCCGGCGTGGGGTCCAGCGGGCGCTCCAGCAGGACGTGGGTGTTCACGCAGCGGAAGAGGAATTCATAGGGGTAGATGATCTTCTGGATCGGGCCGAAGCGGTACACGGCGGCGTGGGCGTCCGCGTTGCCGATGACGACCACCCGCTTGCCCTGGCGCAGCATGTCATCCCACAGGCGCAGGGTCTCCGGGTTGGGGCCGACCATCGCCGCCGCCGAATCGAGCAGGGCCGCCACCCCGCGCACGGGGTCCGGCAGCAGGTCCTTGATGGCGGACATGTAGTTCCACAGCTCCAGCCCGGCGTGGCCCTTGATGCTCCAGTCCACCCAGCTATACGTCCCCTCGCCCGCCCAGGGCACGGCCACGTCGATCGGGTGGGCGATGAAGGCCACGCCGCCCGCTGCCTGCACCGCGTCCAGCAGGGCCTGGGCAGGTTTGCCCTGCGCCTCCGGGGCCAGCGTCCGGCCCGCGCCGTACACGAGCAGGTGGTTGCGCTGCGGCTGGCGCAGCATGTCATGCACTTCCTCGCCGATCAGGAGCATAACGGACGCGCCGCTGGCGGTGCGGTATACGCCCTCCAGCCCGTCCGCGCGGATGTTGTGATCCGTGATCACGATGAAATCCAGCCCGGCCCGGGCCGCAGCCGCGGCGACCACGCTGTGCGGCTGCGCGCCATCCGAATACGTGGTGTGCATGTGCAGATTGCCAACGACTTCGTACACGGTTCCTGCCTGCTTTCGGCGTCCGGTCACTCATCCAACGCTTACGGAATCCCCCCACCTTGCGTTTATAATACCCGGTCAACTTGATTCGCCAACACGCCGAAAGCAAGGGGAGCATGACATCCAAAGACTCGCGCCACCAGGCCCTGACGCGCCAGATCGCCCGCCTGGAGCGCGGTGAGGCCGCGCTGGCCGCCCGCAGCGAACGCTTCAGTAACCTGCGCCTGTGGCTGGTCGTGCTCGGCCTGCCCGCCGTGTGGGGCGCGTTCCTGCTGCTGAAGTTCTGGCCGGGGCTGATCCTGCTGGCGGCGCTGGTCGCGGTTTTCAGCGTGGTCGTGGCCCGTCACCACCGCGTGGCAAGCAGCCAGGCGGATCACGCCCTGTACCGCGCCATCAAGACCCGCCACCTGGCGCGCATCGCGCTGGACTGGGCCGCGCTTCCGCCCCCGTTCGCGGCGGACGTATCCCCCGCGCACCCGTTCGCCGCTGACCTTGACCTGGTCGGCCCGGCCAGCCTGCACCGCCTGATCGACACCGCCGCCACCCGCGAAGGCCGCCAGCGTCTGCTGGACTGGCTGACCGCGCCGCGGCCCGATCCCGCCGCGATCGCCCGGCGGCAGGCCCTCCTGCGCGAGCTGATCCCGCTCACGCCCTTCCGCGACCGGCTGGCGCTGGCCGCTGCCCGCGCCGACCGGGGCCTGAGCGCGGAGTGGTCCGGCCAGCGGCTGCTGAACCGGCTGGCGGCAGGCCCGTCTCCGGCGGCGATCCGGCCCACGCTGCGGGCGCTGCTGGCCCTGGCGCTGACGAACGTGATCCTGGTCGGGCTGCACGCCGCGGGCCTCCTGCCCCCGCTGTGGATCGCCACGGTGCTGGCCTACATTGGCCTGACTCTGCGGCGGCGCGACCTGGTGGGCGACCTGTTCGAGGACGCCCTGTATCTGGCCGATGCGCTGCGGCGGCTGGGCGCGGTGCTCGGCTTCCTGGAGCGCTACCCTTACGGGCCGCACCCCGGCCTGCGGGCGCTGTGCGCCCCCCTGCTGGAGGCGGATGCCCGCCCCAGCGCGATCCTGCGCCGCATCTCGCGGGTGGCCTCCGCCGCCAGCCTGCAGGGCAACCCGTTCCTGTGGCTGCCCCTCAACCTGCTGCTGCCGTGGGATGTGCTCTTCGCCGAACGGCTGAGCCGCCAGCGGGCGGCGCTGGCCGCGCGGCTGCCCGCCTGGCTGGAGGTCTGGTACGAGCTGGAGGCGCTCAATTCCCTGGCGACCTTCGCTTACCTGAACCCGGAGTACACCTTCCCGCAGATCACGCCGGAGGCGGACCCGCCGGCCCTGGTCGCCCGCCAGATCGGCCATCCCCTGATCCCCCACCGGGAGAAGGTCTGCAATGATTTCAGCCTGCGCCGGGGGGAGATCGTGGTCATCACCGGTTCGAACATGTCCGGCAAGAGCGCCTTCCTGCGCACGATTGGCGTCGCCATGGCCCTTGCCTGGGCGGGAAGCGTGGTCAACGCGGCGGCGCTGGCACTCTCCCCGTTCCGCCTGTTCACCAGCATCCGCGTCACCGATTCGGTGGTGGACGGCATCTCGTACTTCTACGCGGAGGTCAAGCGCCTGCGCGCTCTGCTGGACGCGCTGGACGCGGCAGACGCGCCGCCGCTGCTGTTCCTGATCGACGAGATCTTCCGCGGCACGAACAACCGCGAGCGCCTGATCGGCAGCCAGGCGTACATCCGCGCCCTGGGCGAGCGCGGCGCGACCGGACTCGTGTCCACCCACGACCTGGAGCTGATCCACCTGGCGGAGGCGCTGCCCGGCGTGCGCAACCACCACTTCCGCGAGTCCGTGGCGGATGGGCGGATGCGCTTCGATTACACCCTGCGGCCCGGCCCCTCGCCCACCACCAACGCGCTGGTGATCATGCAGATGGAGGGGCTGCCGGTGGGGAGTGCCACTGAGCACCCGGCTGGCAGGTGATCGACGCCCCTGTTGCGGGGTAGGGGTGTCCTTGCGCTTTGTTTCAAGCCATAGGATAATGACTCAGGGGACGTCAGCACATAATCGCTGACCATTAAGCTCATGGCCAAAATCAGTCTTAACCAGTATTTCAAGCAGCTCGCTGGCCTGGTCAATGACGGCGCTTTTGAGGCAGTTATCGGGCATGCCCAGCACATCCTGAAGACCTACCCGCGCAACGTGGCGACCTATCGCTACCTGGGCCAGGCGCTGCTTGGCAAGGCGCGTTATAAGGAAGCTGGCGACATCTTCCTGCGCGTGCTGAGCAGCGTGCCGGATGACCTGCTGGCCCATGCCGGGATGACCGAGGTCTACAAGGATCAGCGCCAGGTGGACCGCGCGATCTGGCACCTGGAACGCGCTTTTGAGCAGGCGCCGAATAATGTCGCCATCCAGGACGAATTGCGCGAGCTTTACGCGCGCCGGCAGCCGGGCGAGTACGGCCGCCTGCAGTTGACGCGCGGCGCGCTCTCCCGCCTGTACATGCGCAGCAACCTGTTCGACAAGGCGGTGACCGAGCTTCAGCACGCCCTGCGGGATAACCCTGAACGGGTGGACCTGCAGCTCCTGCTGGCCCAGGCGCTGTGGGACAGCAATCACCCGGTGGAGGCCGCCGAGATCGCCACCACCATCGTGGAAAAGCACCCCTACTGCCTGGTGGCGAATCGCATCCTGGCCGACCTCTGGATTCAGAACGGCCGCCCCTCCGATGCCCAGGTCTTCCTGCGCCGGGTGGAGGAGCTTGACCCCTACCAGGCCCTGGCCGTGATCGGCCGCGAAATCAGCGATGAAGATGACCCCTACACCATCGAACGCCTGGACTGGGACGCGATTTCCCGCCTGGCGCTGACCGCCTCCGCCCCGGACTGGATGGCGGATATTGGCGAGATGCTGGCCAGCCCGGAGCAGGTTACGTTTGGCGCAGAGGCCGCGATCCCGGGGTGGATGCAGGAATTGGCCGGGGCGCAGGCAGCGCCCGCCGAGCCGGCTGCCGCGCAGGATGACTGGGACGCCATCAGCCAGGGGTTGATCGGCAGGACGCCGCGCGCCCCTGACGCACCGGCGGCCCAGCCCACTGAGGATGACTGGCTGAAAGAAATCCTGAATCTGGACGAACCGGAACAGCCGGAGGCTGACTGGATGGCGGACCTGCATGGCACCGCGCGGTCACCCGTTGAAGATTCCGGCATGCCAATCCCCACGGGCGACACCAACCCGCTGGACGCCAGCCGCCTGGAGCGCGCCGCCCAGCCGCAGGCAGCCCCCACCGAATTTGTGCCGCCGGAGCCAGGGGCGCGCATTCCCACCGGTTTCACCGGCCTGCTGGGTGGGCTGGGAACCCATGACGAGCCGGTGGAGATGGACGATCCGCTGGCCTGGCTGAACGCCCAGGCCGCCGAGCGCGGCGTGCCGGCCGATGACACCGGCAAGCTGGCATTTGAGGAAGAATTCAAAGAGACAACCGACCGCCTGCGGGATTCGGTTGTGGGCAGCGATATCCACACGGATGAGATGTTCGATGTGGAAGCGGAGCCGCTGGCCTGGCTGGCCGTGGATGAGACGGGTGCGGCCGGGGCAGTAGCAGATGCCGACGATGCCTTCCGGCGGATGGCTGCCGCGGAGCCGGTCGAGGAGTCCGCGCCGGATCCGCTGGACTGGCTGTACGCCGATGATGTTGCGCAGGAGCCCGCGTTGGAAGCGCCTGCAGGCGCGGCGGATCACGCCCTGGCGGCAGATGATCCTCTGGCGTGGTTGTATGCTGATTCCGGTGAGGCTGGAGGTGAACCTATGGCTGACTCCGCGTCGCGCTTTGACCTGCCCGAGGACACCCCACCGGAAGACTCCCTGCCGGACTGGCTGCGCCGTCCGGATGAGGAAGAGCCTGCTCCGGAGGCTGAAGCCGAAGACTGGATGCGCGAGATGGCCGAGCCGGTGCCGGCTGCGGAAGACTGGCTGGGGCAACTGGGCATCGCTGCTGACGAAGACGCGGCGCTGCCGGAGGAAGAACCGGTTGAGGACTGGTTGGGCGCGGTGGGCCTTTCCGGCGCTCAGGAGATTCCGCTGGAAGACTCCGAAATTGCGCCGGAGGAGGACGCGCTGCCCGCCTGGCTGCGCGATGCGGCGCCGGAACCCGCTGGCGAAACACTGCCAGTGCCGGAAGCCCCTGAATTCCTGGACGATGAATTTGAAGCCTTCAGCCTTCCGGAGCTTGCGCCGGAGGAGCCTGACCTGGCCGCTGCTGAAATGCCGGACTGGTTCCGGGACCTGGCTCCTGCGGCCCAGGGCGAGCCGTTCGATGAAGAGATCGCCGCCTTCGGGCTGGTGGATGAAGCCTCCGCCGGGGAGCTTCCGGAAGAAGAGCTGGCCGACACGGGCGAGCTGCCGGACTGGCTGGAGGCGGTTGGCCCGCTGGCAATGACCGGCCTGCTGGGCGGGGCGCTGGCGGACGAGATGTCCACGCCGGAGCCTGAGGAAGCCGCCGAGCTTCCGGACTGGCTGGGCGAGATGG